>JAJFIJ010000175.1 GCA_021775105.1 Rhodospirillales bacterium
GGCTATGCCATGCTTATCGGCTTTATTGCACTGTACATCTGGAACCCGGGTCCGGTCGAATTTGCCCGGCTTAAGGTTTTTGACTATTACGTGCAGTTCAAACCGCGTCCCATTCCTCCCGCCAATCAGCAACCCGTCACCATTGTCGATATCGACGAACAAAGTCTGGAGAATATCGGACAGTGGCCGTGGCCGAGAAATATCCTCGCCAAGCTTGTGCAAAATTCCATGCAAATGGGCGCCGCTGTTATCGCCTTCGATATTGTGTTTGCCGAACCTGATGGCAAAGATCTGACTGTGGTAGCGGCAGGTACGCAGAATATTGATCCCGTTATCAAGGCTGAGCTGGAAAAACGGATCAGTAACGATCAGCTGTTTGCCAATGTCATTAAAAAGAGCCGGGTCGTTCTCGGGCAAGCCGGACGCACGGTGGAAACGGAAGGCATCAAAGGGCCACCGGCAAAGAACTCGGTGGCAATACGCAAGATGCAGAAAGGCGCCCCTGATCCGAAAGGGTTTCTGCCAAACTTTCCCGCCCTTGTTCGCAATATTCCGATCATTGAAAAAGCGGCTATTCACCGATTCGGCGGTCACGGAATGTTTAACGCTATACCCGATGAGGATGGAACGATCCGGAACGTTCCCTCAATCTTTGTTCATGAAGGCAAGTATTTCCCGACCTTGTCCGTGGAAATGCTGCGCGTTATTACAGGTCGCAAGACTGTACTGGCGGTCGTCAACAATGCTGGTATGGATGGTGTAAAAATTACCCCGAAGTTGACGGCCAAAACCGACCGCAACGGACGAATCTGGCCTTATTTTTCCAAGCATGATCCGGGAAAATATGTGCCTGCCTTTGAGTTGTTAAACGGCACCGCGGACCCGGCGAAAATCAAGGGCAAAATGCTGATTCTCGGGACCTCAGCTGTGGGGCTTCGAGATATCCGGACCATCCCGACGGCCCGGGATATTCCAGGGGTCGAGGTGCATGCCCAGTTGATTGAAGCAATTGCCCATCAGCAGTATCTGACCCGGCCCAATTATGCCGATGCCGTGGAACTGGCGTTTATATTCTTCGGTGGTCTGATCATGATTATTCTGGTGCCGTGGGCCGGTGCCAAATGGACGGCAGTTTTGTTCTTTATGACGGCAATCGGTGCCGGGGGGACATCGTGGTATCTGTTTGCCGAAGAGAAGCTGCTTCTTGATGCCAGTTTTGCCATCGGCTCAATTCTGCTGATCTATACCACCCTGACCTATACCGGCTATGCCCGGGAAGAAGCCGAACGACGCCAGACCCGCGATGCGTTCTCGAAATACCTGTCTCCCGATATGGTGGCGCGGGTAGCGGGTAACCCCGGCGAATTGAAGCTGGGTGGCGATCAGCGCGACATGACCTTGCTGTTCTGTGATGTTCGCGGGTTTACAACCATCTCCGAACAGTTTGACGCGGTCGGTTTGACAGCGCTGATTAACAAACTCCTGACGCCGCTTACCAATGTGATCCTGGAACGCCACGGGACCATCGACAAATATATGGGTGACTGCATCATGGCGTTCTGGAATGCACCTCTGGATGATGACGACCAGGAATTCAATGGCTGTACGTCAGCGCTGGCGATGTTGGGCGAGATGGAGCCTCTCAACGAACGTCTGCGACTGGAAGCCGAAGAGGAGGGGCGCAAGCATATCCCGCTGAAAGTCGGGCTCGGGCTTAACACTGGCCCCTGCGTTGTTGGCAACATGGGATCTGACATGCGCTTTGATTATTCGGTGCTTGGCGATGCGGTCAACCTTGCTGCCCGTTTGGAAGGGCAAAGCAAAAGTTATGGCATGAACGTGGTGCTGGGGCCGACGACACGCGATGCCATCAAGGACCGGCTGGCGACCATTGATCTTGATTTCATTCAGGTCAAGGGCAAGACCGAAGGCACCTACATTTATGGCCTGATGGGTGATGAAGAGGTATTGGTCGATCCAAAATTTATCGAGGTGCGTGACCTGATCGAAAAATTCATGGAGACCTACCGCGCCCAGCAATGGGATGACGCGTCGTACATGCTTTCGGTGATTCGAACCAAGGGCAGCGATGAAAACAGACCCTGGAAGCTGGACATCAATATGGATGTGGTCTGTGATCTTTATGAAGAGCGCATTCGTGAATACAAACAGAACCCGCCAGCCGAAGATTGGGATGGTGTGTTTATCGCGACGACGAAATAATGATCTGTCAGCTAACCAAAATAGCCCCACGATTCCAGATAATCGGTCAATTCGTCAATAAACGTCGGGCCTTTGCGGACATACGCGGTTCCGTCAGGAAGAGCCTCGACGTCGGCTTTATCCAGATCGCCTGAAGCGGCGATCACGATGTGACATTTCCGCGTCGCTTCCATGATATTCATTACCCGGGCAAATTCGATACCGTTCATTTCCTCCATAACCCGGCTGGCAATAACGATGTTCGGGGTCTCGGCGATGGCGATCCGGATGGCATCAACCGGGGTGTCAGAATTGATAACGTGAAACCCGCACGCCGCCAGCTCCTTGCCGATGATCTTGCGCTGTGCGCCCTTCGGCATAACCAGAAGAATACGAACCTCATCAATCGGAATCTGTTCGGCTTCGAGGGCAGTGGAAGCGGTTATCGGCAAGGTGGCAATGATGCGTTCCGCCGCAGCTGTGGTCGGATTGGTTCGGGATTCAACAATTTGGCGAATGACATCGACAAATTTCTGCACATCGTTCAGGCTGGATTGATCGAGTTCCGCTGCTGTTTCAATGTAATCCTCAAGCCGGTGCGCGACATTGGTAACCGTCGGGAAATCAAATGTCGTGCCCTGCCCCTTGATGCTGTGAATATGGCGTTGCAGTTCGATCAGATGAGACGCGCCGTCACCGGTCCCGGACATCATGTCCGAAATAATATCATCAACTGTGACAAGGCGTTCGCTGGTGATCTCGATGAACTCGGCGCGGACCTCTTTAAGAATGGCTTCGATAGAAGATTGATCAGGGAGCATTAAGTGTTTTCCAAATACAGAATCGGAAAATCCGACAGATTATTTTGATGTCATTACCCACACACCGTCCCACTCTCCTTCGGGTGGTTCTTCCTTCAGGTGTTGGCAACGTTCAATGTAGGTGGTCGCCAGTTTGTCCGAAGGTGTCGCCTTGAGGGCTTCCTCAAAGTTGGAAATGGCTTTTTCCCAGTTGGCGGTCCGGTACTGTTTCACGCCTTCATTGAAGTAGTTCACGTTATCCATCAGGTTGGGGTAGGTTTCATCGTTGTGATAATCCAGCACCTCGACAACGCCGACAGGCTCGGTTTTGCCTTTAACGACAACCAGGTCAATATCGCGCATGCGGTACGTGCCCTTCAGCTTTGCCCGGGTAAACTCGCTGATCAGAATGCGGGCCGAATACTGTTTGCAGGCTGATTCCAGTCGTGCTGCCAGATTCACGCCGTCACCGATCATCGTATAATCCATACGTTTGGGCGACCCGATGTTCCCGGAAACGATCATCCCGGTGTTCAATCCAACCCCATGATCAATTGCCAATTCTCCTCGGGCTTCACGGATTTTGTTCAAGTCCCAAAGCTCAGTGATCATCGCGATTGTGGCGCGAACGGCACGATCTTCATCATCGTCATGGGCAATGGGAATGCCAAATGCCGCCATGATCGCGTCACCAATAAATTTATCGAGCATGCCGCCTTCACGGGTGATGATATCGACCATGATCGTGAAGTATTCGTTCAGCATGGAAACCGTACCCTGTGCGCCCAGGCTTTCAGTCAGGGTTGTGAAACTGCGAATATCGGAAAACAGGATGGTCGCCTCGGTGCTCTTGCCGCCCAGGAAGTCGTCGCTGTCGCCGCCTTCCATCATCTGTTCCGCCAGCGCCGGGTCCATGTAGCGCGACATGGTCGATTTCATGCGTTTTTCTGAACTGATATCCTCGATCATGACCAGAGAGCCAAGTTTCTTACCCTCTGTATTAATCAACGGAAGCACGTTGACGTTGACGGATAAGACTTCTTCCTCAAATTTCAACTCGCCATCAACGATGATCTCAGCTTCCTGGGTTTCATCAACCTTACGGACTTTATCCATAAGCCATAAATTTTCGTCGACGAAAAACTCTTCCGCAGCTATCCCCAGAACTTCACTGGGCACCTTACCTATGATCTTGAGTCCGGCCTTGTTGCATGTGACGATCTTGCCTTCTTCATCGGTCGTGATCACGCCGTTCGACATACTTTCGAGCATGCTTTCGTTGTAGCTCTGCATGTTCTGGACGTCTTCAAACAGTTTGGCGTTCTCAAGGGCGATCGAGACTTGTGCGGTAAATGCCTTGAGGCGGGTTTCATCTTCGTCAGAGAAGGGACCACCACGGCGGTTCAGGACCTGGGTGACACCAATGCATTTCCCGTCCTTGTTAACGATCGGTACACAAAGGATCGAGCGGGTGAAATACCCTGTCTGCTTGTCAAATGCCGGGTTGAAGCGAAGATCGGCATAGGCATAAGGGATGTTGATCGTTTCACCGGACGTAAACACTGCACCCGCAATACCTGCAGAATTCGGCAGCCTGATTTCCCCAATACCGTCACCCATGGCGACACGGGAAAACAATTCATTGGTTTTTTCATCGTTCAGAAATAGGGTCGATCTGTCGGCACCAAGCATTCGGGTTGCTTCCTTCATTACCTTGGCGAGCAAGGTGCCGAGTTCCAGTTCGGATGTAACATCCGAGACCACATCAAGGAATTCCATTTCCTTGGCACGGGTTTTTTTCATGCGTTCGACGAACTGGGTGCTTTGAAGTGCGACACTGGCCTGTGTGGTCATGGCCTCAAGCAGATTCAAGTCCTCTTTGGAGAATTTACCGTCTTCCTTGTTCAGAACCTGAATGACGCCAATGATTTCGTCACGCACTGTTTTGACTGGCGCGCAGACGATTGTCTGGGTCCGGTATCCCGTTTGCTCATCGACCGTTCGGTTGAAGCGGGAGTCATGGTAGGCATCATCAATGATTTCGCCTTCGCCGGATGAGAACACGGCCCCTGCAACACCCGTTGTGTTCAGGATCCGGATTTCGCGTGAAAAGTTGCCCTGCGCGACGCGGGAATAAAGTTCGCCCGTCGCAGCGTCGTTGAGGAACAGCGTGCCGCGATCAGCGCCGAGCTCCCAGGTCGTCATTTCAACGAGAGTTTTGAGAATCTCTTCAAGGCTCTCCATAGCCGCACAACGCCGTGACACGCTGAGCAGCATTTCCGCCTGCTTCAGTTTTTTATCAGCCTGAGCCAGTAATTCTGCCGGGTCCTGTTTTTTGCGGCGCGAAGGCGGCAGTCGCTTTGGCGTGGACTGCGTTTTCTCCGGCGCATGATTTTTAGTTTTTGGTCTTACGTTACTCGCCATCATTAGCCTCAAGTTCGTCCCGTAATGTACGGATCGTTTCTTTTAAATGGGTGGTTTCATCGCGGTATGCCCGTTCCATCCCCTGAATTTTGTCTTCGTAATCAAATCGTATGCCTTCAAGCTCTTCGCGCAGGGACGAAATGGTGTTTCTGTACTGCGTCTCATCATCCCGACCGTCGGCCCGCATCTGTTGTATTTTTTCGTCTCCTGCGAACTTGATTTCCTCCAGCTCATCACGAAGGGCGCTTGCTGTTGATTTTAGCTGCACAATTTCATCATTGGAACGGGCAATTGCAGCTTGCACCTCGCGAGTCTTTTCAAACTGAAGTTCTTCCAGTGTATCCCTTAATGACGCCGCCGTCTCCTTCAATTGATTGATTTCGTCCTGACCGCGTTGCGTTGCCTCCTGAACAGCGGCGGTTTTTTCAAATTGCAGATCATTCAAAGTATCCCGGAGGGCCTGGGCCGTGTCTTTCAGCTGCTTGATCTCATCTGCGCTGGCCGCGCGTGCGGCTTGCACGTCCTTGCTCCGTTCAAACTGAATATCATCCATAGAATCCCGCAGAGCTTGAGCGGTTTCCTTCAACTGATTGATTTCATCGGCGCCGGCCACTCGCGCTGCCTGCACGTCCTTGCTTCGCTCGAAATTGATGTCTTCAAGGGATTCGCGCAAAGCCCCCGCCGTGTCTTTTAGCTGCTTAATTTCATCAGACGACAGGGCACGCGCTTCCTGAACCCTGGTTTGTTGCTGAATCGACAGGTTTTCAAGCTCATCGCGCAACGCCGTGATCTGCTCATGCAGGCCACGGGCTTCCAGGCGGGCCTCCTGAAGCTCATCTGGTTGCTCAATCACGGTTCCGGTTTCGCTCATGGAATCAATGGCCTGCGTTAAAATTGCCAGCCGACAGTGTCGCCTTCTCGTTGATCCCCGTCAAGAAAATGACAGCGGATAATATTCTGTAGTAAGCCCGATATTAATCTGTAGTAAGATGATTTATTAACCCTGACTGAGCTCAAAGAGCCCCCTGATGCCGACAATTTGCCGCGACTGTGCTGAAGCAATCAGTGCAGAGACCCCTGATAAGCCTGCACCGGTCTGCTGTCCGGAGTGTGGGTCGACACGCCTGTTTTCCCATAATGAACTCAATGATCTGGCAATCGCTCACGTCGATTGCGATGCCTTTTACGCGAGTGTGGAAAAGCGGGACAATCCGGGGATTCGCGGGAAGCCGGTCATTGTTGGCGGTAGCCATCGCGGTGTTGTTGCCGCGTGTTGTTATGTTGCCAGAATCAAGGGTATCCGGTCCGCCATGCCCATGTTCGAAGCCAAAAAACGTTGTCCCGATGCCGTTGTCATTCCTCCCAATATGGAAAAATACCGTGAAACAGGCCTTCAGATTCGCGAGATGATGCGTGCAATGACGCCATTGGTGGAGCCGATTTCCATCGATGAGGCGTTTCTCGATTTGACGGGAACGGAAAAGCTGCACGGCGGCGCGGCGGCGAAAACGCTGATTAAACTGGTCAGGCGAATCGAGGGCGAAGTTGGGGTAACCGCCTCAATCGGGCTCAGTTACAACAAGTTC
>JAJFIJ010000176.1 GCA_021775105.1 Rhodospirillales bacterium
TCGAAAATATGATTGCTATGGGCGGATATAACCTGCCAGCCAAAGCCGTGCGTGAACAGATTTCTGCGGCTGTCCATGTGATTATTCAAGCTCAACGTCTGCGCGACGGGTCCAGGAAAATTACCCACGTGACCGAAGTCATTGGCATGGAAGGTGACATTATAACCTTGCAGGACGTTTGCCTCTACGAAGTTGAAGGTGAAGACGAAAATGGCAAACTGGTCGGTGAACACCGGTTTACCGGCGTGCGCCCGCAATTTTGGGAAAAAGCACGATATTATAATATGGAACAAAAGCTGGCGCGCGCACTCAACATGCAAGGAGCGACATGATCAAAGATCAGGTCATCATGATCATCGCCGCTTCGGCGGCAGCGATGTTCCTGTTGGGGGCATTGTTTATCGTGCTTACAGTCATAAATCGCCCGAAGGTTCTGAAACGTAAACGGATCAAGGAACTGGGAGCGATTGGGGAAGCGGTATCAGGCGACAAGGCTGAAAGCCGCCGGGCCAAGCGTATTCAGGACAAGATCAAGCAGCTTGAGCAGAAAAATAAAAAACGCGGTCGTGTTGAAGCCATACGCGCCAGTATTCTTCAGGCTGGCCTTGATATCACAGTAGGTACCTATTTTATTCTGAGCACAGTTCTGGCGCTGGTCTCCGCCCTTGTCTATCTGGTGATGGGGTATCCTCCCATGGGTGCAATCGCCGTCGCCCTGATCGCTGGATTGTTGGTTCCCAAATTTGTCCTGGGATCAATGGCATCCAAGCGCCAGAAAAAATTTACCGCCGGTTTTGCCGATGCGACCGATCTGGTTGTCCGTGGTATCCGTTCCGGGTTGCCGGTCAATGAATGTTTTAACGTGGTCGCGCGCGAATTTGAGGCCCCTCTAGGGGAAGAGTTTCGTCTGCTGGTCGAAGGTCAGAATCTGGGGATGACCATCGATGATCTGCTTGAAAAGGGGATCGAGCGTATTCCGACGTCGGAGTACAAATTCTTTGCCATCGTTATCCAGATCCAGCGTCAGACGGGTGGTAACCTGGCCGATACCCTGTCCAATCTTTCCGGCGTCTTGCGGGATCGCAAAAAGATGCGCGACAAGGCCCGTGCCATGGCCAGTGAAGCGACCGCCTCTGCGGCCATTATCGGCTCATTGCCGTTTGCTGTGGGCACACTTCTTTCCGTTGTAAACCCCCAATACCTGATGATTCTGTTCACCGAAACAACTGGCCAGTATCTCATTGCATTTGGATTATTCTGGATGTTTCTGGGAACAATGGTCATGCGTAAAATGATTAACTTTAAAATGTGATGATGACTTATTTAGCCCGAATGGACGCCGCCACCTTTATCGTCTGGATTCTTGTGATCGGAGCGGTCATTTCCGTTCTGGTCTTCGTTGCCTCGCTGGCCGTCAAAGGCAAAAAATCAAAACGGATCAAGGCTGTCATCAGTCGTCATCGCGGAGATTTGAGTGCGGCACAATCAGACGAACTCAACAAGTCGTCCAGTATGCGGAACCGGAAAAAAGAGACGCATGTTGAACTGGCGCAGCGGGTTATTTCGGCCCTCAATCTTCAAAAATTCCTGTCTACCAGCGATCTGCGAAATGATCTTGCGAAGGCGGGGTTGCGTGGGCGGTCGGCGGTAACCGTGTTTATGGCCTCAAGATTGATAGGCATTATCATCGGCTTTGCCCTTGTTCTGTTTTATGTCAATGTGATGAAGAAATTTCCCTATCCTGAATTCATGAAGCTTGTTTTTGCCGGGGGCGGGGCGTTGGTAGGTTTTTATCTTCCAAAAATCCTGTTGACCAACAAGATGCAGAACCGCCAGGATCAGATGTCGACCGGTTTTCCGGACATGCTGGATCTTTTGCTGATTTGTGTTGAATCTGGCCTAGGTGTCGAAATGGCGTTTAGCAAGGTTACCGAGGAAATCATGGAAAGTTCACCGGTTCTGGCTCAGGAACTGGGACTGACATCAGCCGAACTGGCTTATCTGGGGGATCGCCGTCAGGCTTATGAGAACTTCACCAACAGGACCGGACTGCCGGCCGCCAAGGCCCTGTCAACGACGCTCATTCAATCAGAACAGTACGGCACACCGGTTGGTGTGGCCTTGAAGGTGCTGGCTCAGGAAAAGCGTGACGAGAGACTGTCGGCTGCCGAGAAGAAAGCGGCAGCGCTTCCCGCCAAATTGACAGTGCCGATGATCATCTTCTTTCTGCCGGTTCTGTTCATCGTTGTTATCGGTCCCGCCGCATTGCAGATTTCCGCAAGGTGAGGGGAGTTTGTCGGTATTTATGAGCGATTTTGTTGAAAAGTATCTGCGCGAATCCGTTGCTGTCATTGAGGCGGTAGACCAGACAAAGATTGCCGAATTGGTGCAGGGGTTGTCCGCCGTCAGGGATGGCGGGGGGCGGTTGTTTATTCTGGGTGTCGGCGGATCGGCAGGCCACGCCAGTCATGCGGTAAACGATTTTCGCAAAATCTGTGATTTTGAAGCCTACGCGCCGACCGACAATGTTTCCGAATTGACCGCCCGAACCAACGATGAAGGTTGGGAAACGGTCTTTGTCGAATGGTTGAAAGGATCGCGCTTGCGGGCGGATGACGGGCTTCTGATATTTTCGGTGGGCGGGGGAAACAAAGCCAAAAACATCTCCGTCAATCTGGTGCGGGCCATTGATTTTGCCAAGACGCAGCAGGCATTGGTATTCGGTATTGTTGGGTCAGATGAGGGTTATACAGCATCTGAAGCCGATTGCTGCGTTGTTGTGCCGCCGCTTTACCCGGAGCGCCGCACACCACACAGTGAAGGTCTGGCAGCGGTGTTCTGGCACCTTCTGGTCAGTCATCCCGATCTTGCGCGGACGTCGACCAAATGGGAATCCGTGCGCTGATGGCGGATGATGCCGGGTCCCGCTTTATCATCATCGGCGGTGCCGGGTTCATCGGCAGCCACTTCGTTGATCACCTTCTTGATGATCCAGAGACCGTTGCGGTGACCGTATATGATAATTTCAGTTCCGGCCAGGACTGGCATATTTCCCATCACGCGGATGATCAACGCTTGACCATCATTCGGGCGGATGTTCATGAGCAAGACCGCCTGAACGACGCCGTGTCCGGGCATGATGTCGTCATTCAACTGGCAGCAAACCCCGATATTGCCGCCGCCGTGGCTGATCCCGATATCGATTTCCGCGAAGGCACGGTTCTGGTCAGGAACATCGTCGAAGCCATGCGGCTATCCGGATGCCAACGCATCCTCTATGCCTCAGGTAGCGGCGTCTATGGTGATTTCGGTGAGACTGAAGTCATTGAAGATCAGGGTGGTATGCGTCCGATCTCGACTTATGGTGCCAGCAAATATGCCTGCGAACACCTGATATCGGCCTATTGTCATATGTTCGATCTGACGGCGCGGTGTTTCCGGTTTGGCAACGTCGTCGGGCCGCGCCAGACTCATGGCGTGGGGTATGACTTCCTCCGGAAACTGAGGATCGACCCGACGCAACTGGCGATCCTGGGTGATGGTCAACAAAGTAAATCCTATATCCATGTCAGTGATACGGTTGCCGCCGTTATGCATGCGCATACTCATTCAACGGAAGGGTTTGAGGTCTTCAATGTTGCCACCGGCGACTACATTACCGTGACGGAAATTGCCGATCTTGTGCTTGAGTGTGCGGGCCTCGACAGACAGAACGTCAATTATGTTTACAGCGGTGGAGATCGGGGCTGGAAGGGCGACGTGCCCGTTGTCCGCCTGAATACCAGCCGCATTCGCAACCTTGGCTGGAGCAATCGCTACAGTTCGGCTGAAGCGTTTCGCCAATCGCTGATGGCGCTCCGTGACGAACTCAATGCGTAAAGCCGTGTTTCTCGACCGTGATGGTGTTCTGAACAAATCTATTGTCCGGGACAACAGGCCCTGTTCTCCATCGTCGCTGGATGAGCTTGTATTGATCGATAACGCCTGCCGGGCCTGCGAACAGTTACGTGCTTCCGGTTATCTTCTGATCGGTGTTACCAATCAGCCAGACATTGCGCGTGGTAAAATCAGCAGGGAAGAGATCGAAAAATTTAATGCTGTCGTGACCTCCGAAATGGCGCTTGATGAGATGCGAATGTGCCCGCATGACGATGAAGATGCGTGTTCGTGTCGCAAACCAAAACCCGGAATGTTAATCGTGGCGGCAAGAAGTTTTGACATCGACCTTTCAACCAGCATTATGGTCGGTGACCGATGGAAAGATATCGAAGCCGGACAGGCGGCCGGGTGTCGGACCGTATTTATTGATTATGGATATAATGAACAAAAACCAACCCGAGCTGATCATATCTGCCTGAACCTGTTCGACGCCGTTCCCTGGATTACCGGAGTTTCTGCTTAACGATGACTGCCCCATTGAACCTGACTGTTAAAACCTTTGCCGATGGTGCCGATGTCGCCGAGATGAAACGATTGCGCCAGAACCCGCTGGTCAGGGGGTTCACCACCAACCCGACATTGATGCGAAAATTCGGCATCAGTGACTATGAAGCGTTTGCGAGGGACGTTCTGGACGCGATTCCCGACCTGCCGTTGTCATTCGAAGTGTTTGCCGACGAGTTCGATGAGATGGAACGTCAGGCTCTCAAGATCAGGGATTGGGGCGACAATGTTTACATCAAGATTCCGGTCACCAACACCAGAGGCGAAAGCGCTGTGCCGCTGCTGGAACGGTTGGCGGGGCAGGGTGTGAAGGTTAACGTCACCGCGATGATGACGGCAGCGCAGGTGGAAACGGCTCTGGCGGTGATTGGCGATGCACCGGCGGCCTATGTATCCGTCTTTGCCGGACGCATCGCCGATACCGGGCGTGACCCGGTTCCGGTGATGTCGGAAGTTCTCGGCATGTTGAAACAGACACCGCAGATCGAACTGATCTGGGCCAGCCCGCGCGAGGTCTATGACATCAAACGCGCCAACGACATCGGCTGCCATATCATTACCGTCACCTACGACCTGCTTCACAAGATGGCACTGTTCGGTAAAGACCTCGACGCATTCTCGCTGGAAACTGTAAAGATGTTTTATGACGATGCCCGGTCTGCCGGGTATCGTCTTTGAATTGTCATTAAAGGCCCCACTTTATGATTATTACCCGGACTCCCTTGCGTATCTCGATCGGCGGCGGCGGCACGGATTTGCCGTCTTATTACGAGCAGTTCGGCGGGTTTGTTATTTCGGCAGCGATCAACAAGTATATCTACATCACCGCCAACCGGGCCTTTCGCGATGGCTATTTCCTGAAATACTCAAAGATCGAGAATGCCGACTCTATCGACCAGATCGATCACGATATCTTTCGTGAAGGCCTGCGTCTGATGGAGATTGATCCGCGCATCGATATCTCCAGCATTGCCGATGTTCCGGCGGGAACCGGGTTGGGTTCATCGGGCAGTTTTACGGTTGGCCTGCTGAACGCGCTTCATGCCTATAAACGCCTGCATGTCGGTACGCGCGATCTTGCCCACGTCGCCAATGATCTGGAGATGAATATTCTTGGCGAACCCTGTGGCAAGCAGGATCATTATATTGCGGCCTTCGGCGGTGTGACCTGTCAGGAATATTTGAGTGACGGCAGTGTTAACATATCACCGCTGAACATATCTGAAGACACCCTTCGTGGATTGCGTGAACACCTGATGCTGTTTTTTACCGGCTACAGCCGCACTGCGTCGGAGTTGCTGGAAGACCAGA
>JAJFIJ010000177.1 GCA_021775105.1 Rhodospirillales bacterium
ACTATCGGGATTTCCTGGGCAAATCACTGGTCGATTTACCCAGTGTGCGTGAAACCCATACCTATGTCGTTATGGAAGAAGTGAAATGCACGACAGCTATTCCCGTTCCGGGACAACGCACATGAAGTTTGCCGTGCATCATAGGCGCTGAACGGATAAATTCGTCAGATTGTGATATCTTTGGAGACAGGAATGAGCCTTCCCGTTCTGGTCGGAATTTCGGGTGCAAGCGGTGCCATATATGGCGTTGAGTGTCTTCGCATGTTGAATGAAATGAAAATCCCGGTTCAGCTTATCGTCAGTGAACTTGGCGTACAGACGCTGGCTATCGAGCTGGACATGACCGTCAACGATCTTCGTCAATATGCAGAGGATGTTCACAGCAACAAGGATCTGGCTGCTGCGGTTGCCAGCGGTTCCTACCGCACCCGCGGCATGATTGTCGCGCCTTGCTCCATCAAGACCTTGTCAGGAATCGCCAACAGTTATTCCGGAAACCTCCTGATCCGGGCTGCCGATGTGATGCTGAAGGAACGCCGCCCGCTTGTTTTGATGATCCGTGAAACGCCTTTGCACAAGGGCCATCTGGAACTAATGACAAAAGCCGCTGATTTAGGCGCTGTCATTCATCCCCCCATGCCCGCCTTCTATAACAAGCCAACTACAATTGATGAAATCGTGCGCCACAACGTTGGTCGTGCTTTGGACCAGTTGGGCATTGAGCATGATTTGATTAGTCGCTGGCCGGGTTGACTGTCCGACCATTTGTAAAAAAATCGACCGGTTCCAGAATATCCACTCCAAATCAAATAGTTGTCAGGAAAGTGTCAGGAAACTCTGGTTAATGGGATATGCCGTCGTACATCAGGCATAATTGCTCTGTCTGCGTTCGGGATATAATTAATTCAGAGTTCAAATGGCATTAAAATCACTACTCGGCGGATTGTTCCAGAAACCTGATGAAGGCCCCACTGTCGCAGAGATTGATGCGGAAGTTGCGGCTGCGGTTCGGTCGATTGAGAGCAACGCCACCGTTGACGTGCAGGCGGAAAACGTTCTGGCGACCGGCTGGGGTAAACCGGGTGACATGGTGTACATCATGAGCCTGACCCCTATTTATACAATACTCGGCTCTCGTATTGGACGTACGGCAACAAACCTGCGCGATACCAGCAAGGAAATCTTCAAAAAATACGTCAAGCCCAACATGGGCCAGTCGTCATTCGTTGGCGATAATTTTTTCATGCGATTTTATACTCTTGGGGAGTCCGAAGGTTTCCACCGCGCTGCCGTTATTACAAATGAGATCGGCACCCGCATTCTGGGTGATCGCTTTGAGACAGTGGACGTTCCGGATCTGGTGATTGCAGCGGACACGCAGGATATTACCAATGAAGACGGCTCTTTGAATCTTGATAAATCCGAAGCCGCCGTCCGTTCGGGCGGAGCGCCAGTCGACAAAACGCCGAAAGATCGATTGAAAAATGTCCAGGTTGCATTCTATCCAACCTGGAGCCCTACCGAAGAAATAATTGAGACCTATGCCTGTTATGCACGTCGGAAAACGACCAGAGGTTTGGTGTATGGAAACGCCGTTTATCCTGAGTCAGCGACCGACCCTCTCAGTATTTTGATTGATGGCAAGGTATCCAAACTGGCCGTGCGCGATATGAATTCACTGGCCCATTTCAATTGGGAAGTTGATCTGTTCCTGCCGCTTCGTTTCGCCACACTAAGAAGCCGTCATGCCCAGGGAATTGCCAGAATACTTGATGAAATTTTACCGGTCTGGCGTAAAAAACATCTGATCATTGAAGTATTGAATGTACCCAGAAATGCAACAGCAGAACATCTGACACCCATTGTTCAGTGGGCGAAAACGCACGGAAAAGGTGCCGCTGTTCGCAGCTCGATTGAGATGCCGAATCTGGACCGGATTGCTGCCAGTGGGGCGGAATACGCCTGTTTTGATTACGAGGAAAGCAAAGGAAAAACCCCGAATTTCAAGGAACATGTGACTCAAACACACGCCGCTGGATTGCAGGCAGCGTTGTGGAATGTCAGTGAACATAACGCCCTTGAGAACTTGCTTGGTGCCCGGTTCAACCTGATGAACGGTTCTGCAGTGGTTGAGCCCACAGGGGCGGTCGACAATCGTCGCGAACTGTCGCAGAACCATGTGATGTTGGGATATTAGCCCGTTTCGTCTTGCGTTTGGTTAGGCCCCGCCCCTCCCTGTTCAGTATAATAAAGTTATGGATGACCTGACACTGGCACGCGCGGTCCACGTTGTTTCTATCGTTCTATGGATTGGTGGGGTATACTTGGTGACGATGATCGTCCTGCCGCTTGTTCGCGAACAGGCGTCCTTTGATGATAAAATCAAGATTTTTCATGGTATCGAAAATCGCTTCGGCACGCAGGCCCGTATCATAACCCTACTGGCGGGGCTAAGCGGTTTTTACATGGTTCATGCGCTGGACGCCTGGGAGCGTTATGCGTCATTTGAATATTGGTGGATGCATGCGATGACCGCGATCTGGGCATTGTTCACCATTGTACTGTTCGTTCTGGAACCTCTGATCCTGCACAAATGGTTTCACAAGCGCGTTCACGCGGAACCGGACAACACATTCCGCCAGATCACCGTCTTTCACTATATCCTGCTAACCGCCACCGTCGTCACCATAATTGGTGCAGTTTATGGCGTGCACGCCTAAAATCGGATTTGTGCCCTATACATAAAGAGCTCTCGCCTGAGTCGGCGATAGTGGCTCCAGATTACAGACATCCAGATTCTGCTGAATATGTTCAGCTTGCTTCATGCCGATGAGGGCCGAAGCGATACCGGGTGCCGAGCGGGTGAACTGAAGTGCCCGTTGGAAATCATTCAGACCTTCGCCCAATTCCTTGCGGAGATGTTCCGGCAGTTTTGAAATTTTGGCCTGACCGATTGACCCGCTGGCGATGGCCCGGATACCCAGATTCAAAGCCGCACGGACGGCGGGGAAACTGTCATTGCCAATTTTCTGATTAACTGTTCGCAAACCTTCCAGGGCAGCCAGATTGACGGGCAGCTGAATGAAACGAAAATGGTCGCGACCATTTCCCGCCGCCTTTCGGGCCAGAGACTTGGCTTTTTGCAGAGACATATAG
>JAJFIJ010000178.1 GCA_021775105.1 Rhodospirillales bacterium
CATGATCCGGAGCCGGCTGAATAACGGAAACAGTTCGCAAAGTGATGCCAGTTGGTGTTCAACCACATGCAGGCTGCCGCGCTGGGTATAACCGTTGTAACCATCGACCCCGGCCCCGAGAACCAGTTCGCCCTTGTCTGACTGGGAAACATAAACATGCACCGCATTTGACATGACGACGCAGTTAATGATCGGTTTTACCGGTTCAGACACCATCGCCTGAAGCGGATAGCTATTGACGGGCAGTCTGATTCCCGCCATGTCGGCGACAACCGAACAGTGTCCGGCGGTGACAATTGCGACTTTTGGCGCCTTGATCGTACCGCGTGTTGTTTCTACACCGGTAACCTTGCCGCCGTCCCGCAGAATGCCGGTGACTTCACATTGCTGAAGAATATCAACGCCACGACTATCAGCTGAACGTGCCAGCCCCCATGCAATGGCGTCATGACGGGCAACACCGCCACGTCGCTGCAAGGATGCACCCAGAATGGGGAAGCGAGCATTTTCTCCCATATTGATGATCGGCACCATCTCCTTGATCTGCGCAGGGTTGAGGAACTCTGAATCGACACCGTTCAACCGGTTTGCATTGATGCGCCGGTCAAGCTCGCGAAGGTCATGCAGATTATGTGCAAGGTTCAAAACACCGCGTTGCGACAGCATGATGTTGTAGTTCAATTCCTGGCTGAGGCCCTCGTAAAGCTTCAGTGATTTTTCATAAATTGCGGCACTTTCATCCCATAGATAATTGGAACGAATAATCGTTGTGTTTCGGCCCGTATTACCGCCACCAAGCCATCCTTTCTCGATCACGGCGACATTGGTGATGCCGTGTTCCTTGGCCAGATAATGTGCAGTCGCCAGTCCATGACCACCCCCGCCGATGATAATGACGTCGTAAGCCGGTTTTGGATCCGGGCTGCGCCATGCCTGCTCCCACCCTTCGTGGAAACCCAGGGCGTTGCGCGCAAGGCTGAAAATCGAATATTTTTTCATGAAAATTCCAAGGGCCAGAGCCTGTCTAAAGATTGCAAGTCAGTCGCCAGTATTGTGTTTCAATTGGCAGGGTCAAGAGGCCATGTCTGTTCTTCGGGCGACCCCGGAATGCGGATTTCCGACAGGCCCGGAACAGTCGAAACAGTCTCTTCCGATAATATCAACATATTGTAGCTAACCTGGGGTTTGAGGGCATATAATGCGCTGCTATGAGATACCTGTCTGCAATCGCATTGTTCGTATTTTCGCTGTTTTACAGTGAATTTTCCCGTGCCCAGAATAAAGATGATGATCAGGCGCTGCTGGCCATGCCAAAGGATACGAAAACGGGTGAAGAGATACCCCCGGCTTATGTCAGTGGTGTCAAAGCTTATCGGAATAATGACTACACCAGTGCCCATACCCATTGGTTGAGTCTGGTCGGGGAAGATTATGGCCCGGCACTTCATAATCTGGGCGTGCTTTATGAATTTGGCCGCGGGGTTGCTCCTGATTACATCAAGGCCGCAGATTTCTATAATCGCGCATCAGAGCACGACATTGCCCAGTCGCTTAACAATCTGGCCCGCCTTTACGCGCTGGGATATGGCGTCGAAAAAGATGAAGAACGGGCCGCAGATTTTCTCGAAGCGGCAGCCGATCTGGATTCTCCGCAGGCACAGTACAATCTGGGCAATGCCTATCTCGAAGGACGGGGGGTAGATGTTGATGAAGAGGAAGCCGCGCGCCTGTTCGAGGCAGCGGCAGAAGTTGGTTATGCGCCCGCCCAATACAATCTCGCCAGCCTGTATCATCGTGGACGCGGTGTTCTGCAAAATTCCAAAACGGCGCTTCACTGGTATGAGTTGGCTGCTCGTTCGGGTGACCCGCTTGCCCACCTTGGTGCCGGAACCCTGCTTCTGTCAGCGGCGGCTGGCAAAACGGATATCAAGGCAGCATTGGATCACATAGAACTGGCGGCAAAGGCCGGTGTGGTGGCAGCGCAAAATCAGCTGGGTGTTCTTTACGCCCGGGGGGATGGCGTGAAGGCTGAGCCGGAGACCGCAATGATGTGGTTTTATGTCGCCGCCGCAATTGGCGATCCGCAGGCGCTAAGTAACCGAGATACCTATGCCGCCCGCGTCGACAAACAGACGCTGGTACGTGCACGCAAACGGGCGGATGCATTTCGCCCGCAACCCCTGACGCCCGATGGCAAAAAATAGCAAAGGATTATTACATATGTTCGGTTTGATCGGTGGTCTGATTCGCCTGATTGTTAAAATCTCGGTTCTGGCAGCGGGAATAGGAATGATTATCGCCTATGCCAATCTGAGCGACCTCGATGGCTGGAAACAGAATCTGTCCGAACGCATGCTGAAGGTTTCCGGACGGCAATTGAGCTTTGATGGGGGTATTGATTTCAAGATTTCGTTTCCGCCCCGGATTATTGCGCATGATGTACGTATTCAAAATGCCCCGTGGGGGACACGCAAGGATATGCTGAAGGCGGATACGCTGGTCGCGGAGATAGATTTTTTACCGCTCCTGGTTGGCGACGTTGCCGTTCCGCGTTTGCGTCTGGTTGGTGTCGATATTCTGGTTGAAACCAGCAAAACAGGCGAAAACAACTGGGACGACCTGAACAGCTTTCAGACCTCCGCCGGCGGCCCTGTTTCGACTCCTGGATTTCCTGTGACAGGCCCGGTTTTGGGAACAGGTGGAATCAGTGTGTCCGGCGGTACGGTTACATTGACAAATCTGGCAAACGGAACAGTTAACACCCTAACCTTGCCAAACGTTGCGATCGATGCCGGTGGCGGGTCAGGTTTGGGTTTGCCCTGCATTTAATGAATTTAGCTGACCATTATCGCCTTGGGGAAATGACGGAAGTCCGTCACTGATTTCATAATAGTCCGGCTTGTTGGCAACGAAGATATTGCCGACGGTCTCAAGGTTGCTTGGGGCATCAAAAGCCCCTGCGGCTATGGATGTTTTATCGCTGTCGAGCATTTCCCAAAATAATTGCGATCCGCACTTTGAACAGAATCCGCGCCGGGCCTCAGGAGAAGCATGGTACCAGGTGATGTGTTCATCGCCCGTAAGCTTCAGATCTGCCTTGTTGCAATTACTGTAGGGGGCAAAATGCCCGTGGGTCTTGACGCATTGTCCGCAATGGCAGTTGACGATGCCGCGCGCTGATCCGGTTAACTGAAATACGATGGCACGGCAATGGCATCCACCAGTTCTGATCGTTGTATCTGTCATAATGGGTCCTCTCGATGATCAGGTCTTATAGCAAGTCATGGTGAGATGCAGAAAACAAAAAAGGCGGCATCACACAGATGCCGCCCAAAGGAGGGGAGTTTCTCAGGGATAACCAATAACACAAGGAAGTAGCCTAATTCACATTGTTATGATTGAAAATATGTCAAAGTTGAATAAAATTCATGAACAAAAGTCATCAATTGTAATTGAGGCATAAGATATGGACTGGCAGAGCGAGATGGGAGTTTTCGTGCGAGTCGTTGAGGATGAGAGTTTTTCCTCAGCAGCACGCAGCATGAAACTGACGCCGTCGGCAGTCAGCAAACTGATTGGACGACTGGAAGACCGGCTTGGAGCCCGTCTGCTCAATCGAACAACCCGGCGTCTCAGCCTGACTGAAGAAGGGCGCGCATTTTACCAGCGTTGTGTGCCGATCCTGTCGGCCATTGAAGAAGCGGAACGTGCGGTGACCGAACTGCATACCGAACCCCGCGGGCTTCTGAAGATCAACGCGTCTACCGCATTTGGCCAGTATCACATTGAACCCCTGATCCCTGAATTTCTTGCCCAATACCCCGATCTTCGTATTCAGCTGATTCTGTCCGACAGCCTGGTCAATCTGGTCGAAGAAGAGGTGGATGTGGCCATTCGTATTGCCGACATGCCGGACAGTTCATTGATTGCCAGAAAGCTGGGGCCAGCCCGTCGTATGGTAACGGCTTCTCCGGCCTATCTTGAAAAACATGGTGTGCCGAAAACACCGGATGACCTCAAGGACCACAATTGCCTGACTCTCAGTTTCGAAACCACGCTCAATCAGTGGGAATTCCGGGGTGCAGACGGACCAAACAGGATGCGGGTCTCGGGAAATTTCGAAACCAACAACGCCACAGCACTTCATGACGCAGCACTCGCCGGGCTCGGGTTGATGCGTACAGCCAACTTTATTGCCAACCCCGATATCCGCAAAGGGACATTGGTTCCCGTGCTGGAGGATTTTGAAACCAAGGGCAACGCAAATATTTACGCGGTCTATCCTCACAATCGTCACTTGTCGCCGAAAGTACGCGCATTTATAGACTTGCTGACGGAAACCTTTACCCCGATCCCGCCGTGGGACCTTTGAATGTACGGAGATATTGATGAAAAGTCAGGTTATTGTCGAATACGGTCAACCTTTACAGGAACGTCATACCGACTTGCCCAACCCTGCTGGCACGGAAATCCTTTTGAAGGTGATCCACTGTGGCGTTTGTCATTCCGATGTTCACTTGCATGATGGCTATTTTGATCTGGGCGACGATAAAAAGCTGGATATCAGCGGCGCGCACACCTTGCCGTTTACCCTTGGCCATGAAATCGAGGGAGAGGTCGTCACGGTTGGGTCGGATGCATCAGGCGTCAACCCCGGTCAGCGCCGAGTGGTTTTCCCGTGGCTTGGTTGTGGCGAATGCCCGACCTGCATTTCCGGAGACGAACATCTTTGTCACAAACCCTGTGCGCCGGGGATCAATATAGATGGGGGTTTTGCAGACTATATGATCGTTCCGCATCCTCGCTATTTGCTGGATTTCGACGGAATCGCTGAAGACCTGGCGGCAACTTATATGTGCTCCGGTCTTACGGCTTATAGCGCATTAAAGAAAGTTGCGCCGTTGGGTAAAGACCAAACGATCGCCATAGTCGGTCTTGGTGGCGTTGGGTTTATGGGGTTGCAGTTCGCCCGCGCACTTTTTCCGGAGGCCAGGATCATTGGCGTCGATATTGACGATAAAACACTGGAATCCGCTGCCGAAAATGGGGCGGATCAGGTCTGCAACTCCTCTGACCCGGATGCGGCCAAACAGATCATCAAGAATTCCAGAGGTGGCATTGATGCTGCAATCGATTTTGTCGGCGCCGAATCTTCCCTGAACTTCGCCCAGCGCATTGTCGGCAAAGGCGGCAAGGTCATTGTTGTCGGTCTGTTCGGTGGACGTTTCAGCATGCCAATTCCGATGTTTCCGTTTCGCGAGCTTTCAATCATCGGATCCTACGCAGGCTCGCTCGCCAATGCGGTTGAAATGCTGGATCTGGTTAAACAGGGTGGTGTCGTGCCGATCCCCATTGAAAAACGTCCGTTGGATCAAGCCGGAAAAACACTGGACGATTTGCGTCAGGGAAAAATCGTTGGCCGGGTTGTGTTGGAATGCTCTAACGCCCTTTGACGATCACTTCGGCACCCTGAACTTCCGGCTCGGTATCAACCATTTCGGATGGGAAACCGGGGGCCAGAAGTTCTGTCCCGCAGACGTCTTCCAGTCTTTTGACTATATTGGGCGACCATTCACGCGGGCCATAACGCTTTTGTCCGTCACGGAAGATATCAAGAACCAGAGGACTGATTTCGACAGGCACATTATGACGTCCAGCCAGGGTATCGAAAATACCGACATCCTTGATGACCAGATCCATGGTGAAGTTTATGTCGCGGCTACCGTTCAGAATAACCTGACTTTCCGTCTCGTGTACGAACGAGTTTCCTGACGATACACGAATAGCTTCGTAGGCGGTATTAAGGTCCATACCCGCCTTCTTGGAAACCATCAGGGCTTCGCCCAATGCCGCCAGATGAACGGTGGCGAGGTAGTTTGTCACGACCTTCAGGACCGATGCCGACCCCAAAGGGCCGGTGTGTAAAATCTGTCTGCCCATGACGGTGAGAACCGGTAGCACTTTTTCGAAAGTTTCGCGTGCTCCCCCTGAAAAGATGGCGATGTTTCCCGTTGCCGCCCTGTGACAGCCACCTGACACAGGTGAATCCATCGGGCTTGCACCTTTTGCTTCGACCAGGCTTCCGAGGCGTTTGACCTCTGCTTCGTCGGTCGTGCTCATCTCCAGCCAAACCTTGCCGGCACCAAGTCCGGCGATAACACCGTCTTTGGCTTCCATGACTTCTGCACTGGCGGCCGGGGAGGGCAAACAGGTGACAATAACATCGACGGACTGGGCCAGTTCCTGCGGTGAATTTGCCCAGTGAGCACCCTTTTCAAGAAATGCTTCGGCTATTGATTTATCCAGATCACGAACCGTCAGATCATAGCCGTTCCTCAATACGCTACCGGCCAATTTGCCGCCCACATTCCCCAAGCCAATAAAGCCGATTTTCATGTTGATGCCCTTCATATTTGATGGATGTCGCAATTTTTACCGTGTCGCCTATTGAGTCAAAAAACAATCACTGTAGCGCCTCCTTTTTTCCTCCATGCGTCCCGAACATAGCTAATATTCAGAATTGTATATTGATTTGATATATCGCTTCTATATAACGAACCGATATATTGGCATGAGAATTCCTTGTGCAGTCGGACCGGAGAGCTTTATGGACGTGAAGACACTGTGTCTCGGGGCACTTACTTTGGGGGATGCGTCCGGGTATGAGATCAGGAAGTTGTTTGAAGAAGGCCCGTTCGCGCATTTTTATGACGCCAGTTACGGGTCCATATACCCATCCCTCGGCAGGTTGTTATCTGAAGGATTGGTCAGTGTTACGGAGATGGTACAGGACGGTCGACCGGACAAAAAAGTCTACCACCTGACTGATGAGGGTTTGACTGTCTTCAGGGCTGCATTGGTGGAACCGCCTGTGCGAGACAAGGTCCGGTCTGAAAATGTAGCGCGCCTGTTTTTTGCTGACTACATGGATGAGGACACCTTGCGGGCAGTTTTCGAAGGCTACTTGAGTGAGTTCAGGACGATGTCTGAAAAGATTCGTTCCCTTGATGATGGTTATATTTCCGAAGGTCGGCGGTTCACACGCGGACTGGGTCTGGTTTTTTATGAGGGGGTTGCTGATTACATGGAAGAAAATCGTGACAGGTTCTTTGAATCTGTTCGTCGGGATGTGATGACAAACAACAAGAGTGAGGAAGCTAATTTGAAAACGGCGGATGATGATGGTAACTGAAATGAAAAAAAGCCGACGCCCGAATTCGTCCCACGTGATTGCAGTAACATTAGCTGTTGGTGCGTTTCTCTGGATTGCATCAGGGATGGTCGCGAAAGAACAGCCCATTGATACCGAGGCAGAGAACGGTTTTGTTGAAGAAACAATTTTGCCGATGGTCAGAGTGCGTCAATCTACGGCTCAGATCCGGGTACGCGAAATCACGCTGTTTGGTCGCACGGAAGCTGTAAACCAGGCCGACATTGCTGCTGAAACCAGTGGGCGGGTCATCAAGAAAGCGGTCGAAAAAGGGGATTTCATCAAAAAGGGCGAGGTGATCCTCAGTATTGATATCGATGACCGCCGCGCCCAACTGGCGGAAGCGGAAGCGGAACTCGATTATCAGGAAATCGCCTATAACGCCGCAAAGAAGCTGTCTACCAAACAGTTTCAATCCCGTGTCAAACTGGCTGAGGCGCTCGCCGATCTGGAAAAAGCCAAAGCCGCCCTGTTGATGATCAAACTGGAAATCAACCGCACCGTCGTCCGCGCGCCGATATCCGGCTTTATTAACGAACTCAGTCTGAGTGTTGGTGATTATCTGGAGGCTGGAAATGTCGTCGCTTCAATCGTCGACCTCGATCCGATCCGTATTGTCGGACAAGTATCGGAGAAAGACGTATCGCGGATACATCAGGGTGAGGTTGCTCATGCCCGCCTACCGGGAGGTCACGAAGTCGCTGGAACCGTGCGCTATATTTCGCGCACCGGGTCAGAAGCCACACGCACATTCCGCGTTGATATCTGGGTCGATAATGCCGGGGGAGAAATTCCCGAAGGGTTGACCGCGGAACTCCGGTTGCCAACAGAGCAGGAACTCGCACATCTGGTGTCGCCAGCAGTACTGACCTTAAATGAAGATGGAATCGTCGGTGTCAAATCCGTTGATGACGATGCGCTTGTCCGTTTCCATGCCGTGACTATTATTTCTGACACGACAGACGGCGTCTGGCTTGGTGGTCTGCCCGCCAATGTCACGCTGATCACAGTTGGTCAGGAATTTGTGCGCGCCGGGCAAAAAGTCCGCTCGTCTGATGAGAACAGCGGGGATGCAACAAAAACGTCAGATGAGTCCGGAGCGACTTCCTGATGAATGCCATCATTGACGCCGCCCTGACCCATGCACGGACAGTGTTGTCTGCGTTGGCGCTTATCCTGATCTCCGGGACTTATGCCTACATAACGATACCGAAGGAAGCCGATCCGGACATCAATATACCGATTATTTATGTGACGATCAGTCACGACGGGATTTCGCCGGAAGATTCAGAACGGTTACTGATCCGACCGATGGAGCAGGAACTTAGAACTATTGAGGGCGTCAAGGAAATGCGTGCGACCGCCTACGAAGGTGGCGCCAACGTAACACTGGAATTCGAGGCCGGGTTCGATGCCGATGTGGCGCTGGACGATGTTCGTCAGCAAGTAGATCTGGCCAAACCGGAACTGCCGACAGAGTCTGATGAACCGGAAGTGCATGAGGTTAATTTCAGTCTGTTTCCGGTCATCGTCGTAACCCTTTCGGGCAATACACCGGAAAGAACGCTTTTACGACTGGCGAGGGATCTGCAAGACCGAATCGAGGGTATCTCTTCGGTGCTGAAAGCAGAGATCGCCGGTGATCGAGACGAAATGGTGGAAATCCTGATCGATCCGGTCAAAATCGAAAGCTATGGCCTGTCGCCAATTGATACGGTCGATGCCATTCGCGCCTCAAATTTGCTGGTCGCTGCCGGTGCCCAGGATACGGGTAAGGGCCGATTCAGCCTGAAGGTGCCGGGGCTTTTTGAATCCGTTCGCGATATCACCAATATGCCGGTTCAGACCGAAGGTGACGCGGTGATCACACTTGGCGATATTGGCGAGGTCCGCCGCAGTTTCAAGGACCCGGACAGCTTCGCCCGCGTTAACGGCAAACCCGCCATCGCTCTTGAGGTTTCGAAACGTAGCGGCGAAAACATCATTGACACCATTGCGGAAATTCGACGCGTGGTCGAAGAGGAAAAAGCAATATGGCCTGAAACTCTCCGTCAGATCGTCGAGATTGGCTATAATTCAGACAAATCCGATGACATCCGAGATATGCTCGGTGATTTGCAGAACAATGTGATCGCCGCGATCCTGCTGGTGATGATTGTAGTCATCTGGTCGCTTGGCGTACGTACAGCAAGTTTGGTTGGTATCGCTATCCCCGGGTCCTTTCTGGCAGGCATTCTGGTTCTTTCCGCACTCGGCTTCACAATCAATATCGTCGTGCTGTTTGCCTTGATTCTGGCTGTTGGTATGCTGGTTGATGGCGCGATTGTGGTGACCGAATATTCAGACCGGAAAATGACGGAAGGCGAACCACCGATGATCGCCTACGGTCTGGCGGCCAAACGCATGTCTTGGCCAATCATCGCCTCGACGGCAACCACGCTGGCGGCCTTTTTGCCTTTGATGTTCTGGCCGGGGGTGGTCGGGGAGTTCATGAAATATATGCCAATTACCCTGATTGCGACACTGACGGCGTCCCTGTTTATGGCCTTGATATTTGTGCCAACATTGGGTGTCGCATTGACCGCCTTAATCGTGAATGTGCAAAAATTCTTGAGGTGGCTTGGGTTTCGGATTGGGCAGCCAGATAATAGTGCGGATCAAGAAATTATGCGTGAATTGTCTGGGAAAGGGCATACTGGAATTAAAAATCTGCCGGGCTTTACTGGAGCATATTTACGTACCTTAGATCGGGCATTACGTCATCCAGCAAAAATTTTGTTCATGTCAATTGTCATGCTGATCGGAGTGTTTGTTGTTTTCGCCGTTGTAGGAAAAGGTGTGGAGTTTTTCCCTGATGTCGAACCAAAATTTGCCAAACTTCAGGTTAAGGCGCGGGGCAACCTTTCAGCCACCGAAAAAGATACCCTGATGCGCGAAGTCGAGCTCCGTATTCTGAAGATGGAAGACGAACGTCACGAGTTCGAAAGCATTTATACCCGCACCGGCGCGGTGGAAAATTCGCAGGAAGCAGAAGATATCATCGGTACTATTTCGCTTCAGTTTGTCGATTGGCAACTTCGTCGCAAGGCTGACGTTATTCTGGCCGAAGCGCAGCAGCGAACGGATGATATTGCCGGCCTGTTGATTGACCGCCGCAAGGAAGAGCAGGGGCCGCCGACGGGTAAGGATATTCAGCTTCAGATATCTTCGCGCTATCCCGGTGCTATCGAGAACTCAGTCCTGAAAGTTCGCAAAGGACTGGAGGAAATTGGTGGGTTTATAAATATTGAAGATAGCCGCCCGGTTCCCGGCATTGATTGGGAAATCAGGACTGACCGGGCGCAGGCTGCCAAGTTTGATGTCAGCGTCGACTTGATTGGTCGGGCTGTACAACTGGTGTCGACCGGAATCAAGTTGGCAGAATACCGTCCTGACGACAGCGATGACGAGCTTGATGTTCGTGCGCGTTATCCGAAAAGATACCGCACAATTGATCAGCTGGATAATATACGTGTCGTTACGCCTGCAGGTCAGGTGCCGCTCAGCAATTTTGTCGAACGCAATGCCATACCACACACCGGTAAATTGACCCGCGCGGACAGCAAGCGGGTGATGACGGTGAAAGCCGATGTCGTTGAGGGACAGTTGCCAGACAACAAGGTTAAGGAAATAACGGCCTGGCTGACGTCGGCAGATTTGGACCCGCGCGTTCGTGTCGAATTCAAAGGTGAGAATGAAGAG
>JAJFIJ010000179.1 GCA_021775105.1 Rhodospirillales bacterium
GCAGACATCTTCCGAATGCCCCATTTTTTCGGCTTCCATAATCATGCCGCCGGACTTTTTCCGCATGCCGTTCTGAATGGCATTGATTTCCGGCAGGTTATTGAGCACATCGAAGCACTGGATCAACTCATTGAGGTTGCCAGGCACGTAGGTGGACACCACCTTGTCGCCTGACTCCTGTGTGTTGGTCAGTTTGTCGTAGTTGGTTGTAATCATCTCTTTCTGCTTCAGCATTGAAGCTTCCTTGATGACTTCGGGTGTTGCGGTCTGGGTGCTCATGCTTCACTCCATAGTTTGATGGAATCGGCGAACGTACCGGCCTGTTCGCGGATAGGCTGCATCTGGCCGGAGTTCTCGGCGTACTTGAATGATATGTTCGGGACATTGTTGTCATTGAGCCGGTGCACCAGCATCGGGCGATCCAGCAATGCCGGGTCACAGAAACTGGGGGCGGCGAAAATAACCCCTTCGGCGGCCCGGGTGCGAACAGAATCAAGCAGAAACTGGCCTTTCCGTGATCCGTCCGGTTCGTACTTGGCGGCTGTTTCAATCGACTGGTGCAGGAAAGACGACGCCAGATTGTTGATCGGGTCTCCTTCCAGCGGGACGTCTTCCATCAACCAGCGGGTAACCAGCATGTAGTCGTCATCGACGATATAGCAGCCTGCCATTTCAATGGATTTAACCAGATTGAGGGGCGGTTGTTCGCAGAACGAGCCCTGGACAATGACCCGGCAGTTATCGCGCATGGGCCGGTCTTCGGCCTCGGCGGCAGCCAGGTAATCCTGTATTAACTGGCTATGTTCTTCGACAGGTAAAACCATGCCGGCGCGCATCAAAAGATAGACTTCAAATGATGGCGCTTTCCACGGTGTTTTGGCGCGGAAATCATAAACCTGTTCGACAAGACGGCGGTTTTCATTGTAAATCGCGGTGCTACGGCGGATGTCGTCATCCGTAATTTTGCGTCCGCAGACTCCTTCAAGGCCTTCGCGCAGTTCCTGAAGTTCCTGGGCATAGTAGTTGCCGCCGACGTCATCCTTGAAATTTTGCGGAACATCAAAGTAACGGACATAGACGTCCGGCATCATCAGTTTCCACATGCCCGAAAGGTTGCGGATGACATCGCAGATGGACGGGAACAGCATGCCATCAACAAAGTCGAGACGTTTGGTGACGGCCAGTTCGATGGTTGAGCGCGGAATGCGGCAGATGTAGCTCTGGTAATAGGCGTCGCCGTGAATAACTTCCAGAGACTCACCGCCACCCAGTACACCGAGAGACAACATACCCCCGGCATGGATAATTTCGCGCGGCACGTAGACTGGCATATAGCCGATGACTTTCCGCCCTTCCTCCGCTTCTTTCCACTTGCGGGCAGCGGTAAAGTTCAGGTCGTCATAGAGTTCCTGACAATACTCAACGATTTCTGTTACATTTTTCATGGCTCAACGATGCTCCCAAATTGGTGCGCGTTTTCCGACAAAAGCCTGAAGCCCCTCGACGGCGTCGTGAGTCTTCATCAGGCTTTCAAGATAATATTTTTCAACACGATCAAGGTCCGCGCTCACTTCATCACGGAAAGGTCCGTGCGCCGCTTCAACAGCATGGCGAAGGCTGCTGGCAGACAGACCCGCCAGATGATCATCAAAATAGGCAAGGGCGGCGGCTTCCGGGTCTTCATCAGCCGATACCGCCAGTCCGATTTCTGCGGCTCTTTGGCCGGTAATACTGCGCCCTGAATAGAGCAGGTCTTCCGCATGCTGACGGGCAACGAGACGCGGTAGCAGACAACTGGCTGCCGGGGCAAACACCGCCAGCTTGATTTCCGGTTGCCCCAGCATGGCATCGGGGGCAGCAAAAATCATGTGCCCGGCCATGGCGACTTCAAGTCCACCACCAAGGCATTGGCCCTTGACTGAAACCAGAACCGGCACCGGACTGGACAGCATTTTCCTGATCAGGGAATGCAGACATATAAGCATATCGGCGCAAACGTCCGGGAGATGTTCTTCGACGCTGGCACCAAAGCTGAAATGCGGACCTTCATGATCGAGCAGGACGGCATTGACGTCGGTGATTGAAGCGCCATCGGTGAATGCGGCATCAAGTGCTGCAATCATATCCGCGTCAACGACATTCGCTTTTGGCCGGTTCAGGCGGAGCCTGAGCAACCGGTCATCGCGTTCACGCCAGACTTTGAGAGGGCTCTCAGTCATTTGTATCGGCCCCTGGCATCAGGCTGTCAATCAGTTCCGGCGTCCACGGTGTGCCGACGGCCAGCGCCTGGCGCAGCTTGACAAAATCGATCTCGCGACCGGTTTCGCGTGTGCCTTCGTTGAAGGCACGGAATCCGGTGCGGGCTTCGGTCATCATGTTCAGGGACAGCCAGGCGCGGGAGTTTTCCTTGTTCTGGTTCCACGCCTGCAATTTTGGTTTGCGCAGTTCCTCAACGCTTTTGGTCATGCAATCGGGGAATGTTTCAAGCAGCTTGGCGCAAAGCGCTTCGACAGCTTCGTCGAGCAGGCTTAAATCAATTTCACCTGATTTGATCAGCTCTCTGGCGGCTTTCATATCGTCGCTTGTTTTAAACTCGCCGTGAACGATCCGCCCGTATTCATCAAACATCTGATCGGTTATGACGCTTGGGTTGGCAACGAACTTGCCATCAATCTTGAGCGCCGGAACAAGACCCGAAATAATACCAAGGCGATTGGCCTTGTGGGCAGAGAAAGGCTCGCAGAGCGTGCCGGAAACCATCGCCTGTTCGGCACCGATCATCAGCGGCAGAAAGTCCGTCGACCCCCCGATCGCGGCAGAACCATGTTTGGGACCGGCCTGGCCGAAGTTGGACAGGTCCTGAGCGACGGAGAAATCACACGCCATGCCGATTTCCTGACCGCCACCAATGCGCATGCCGTTAACCCGGCAGACAACCGGTTTGTCGCAGCCCAGAATGGCTGAAACCATGTCGTTGAACAGGCGCATGTACTGACGGTATTCCTGCGGGTTGCCCGCGTAGTATTCGGCATATTCCTTGGTGTTGCCGCCGGTGCAGAAGGCCTTGTCGCCAACGGCGGTGAAGACAACGGCATTGACTTCGCGGTCAACCGAAGCGCGACGGAAGGCCAGGATCGCCCCCTTCACCATATCAGTTGTATAGGAATTGAACTGTTTGGGGTTGTCGAGCGTGATCCAGACATTGTAGAGACCTTCGGCAACCGAGCCGTCGCGGCGTTTGGCCGGGCGTTTTTCATACAGAATACCGTCGGTAACGGTTTCTGCGATCGCGACCAGATTGTGGTCATTCAATTCATCGGGTTTGGTGGTTTCAATAATAGAATCTGCGGTGGCCATCTTTGGCGTACTCCCTGGATAAAAAATAGTTATGCGCCCGGCGTCAAAATCGCGCGGCGCGTCAGTTGATGATTGTGAGCGGCTTCGAATACGGAATTGATGTCTTCCAGTGGATGCTGTTCGACAAACGGCAAAACCTGAACATCACCATTGAGAACCATGTCGATGGCGGCGGGATAATGATCCGGCGTGCAACCCCAGTTGCCGAGGGCCTTGGCGTGGAAAGCCATCAGGTTGGAGAGCCGCATTTCCAGCTTGTCCATGGTGAACCCGACAACGCTGAGCGTTGCCCCGTGCACCAGCAGGCCGAACGCGGTTTGCTGTCCGGCGGCTGACCCGGAACATTCAAAAATGTACCATTCGGTCGATGGCAAGCCGTTATCTTTGGCAAACGCACCAATGGCCTTTTTCAGGTCCCGCCCGGAAATTTGGCGGGCGTTAAAAGTCACGGATGCACCAAAATCTGAAATCATTTCCAATTTTGCGTCATCGACATCGATGGCAACGACAGTCGCTCCTTTGGCGGCGGCAATCTGTGCGGCATATCCGCCAACACCGCCAACGCCGATGACAATCGCCAGGCTGCCCGGCTGGACATCCGCCTGAAGAACGGCCTGATAGGGCGTGGTTACCGCATCGGCGACGACGGACATATCTGCCAGTTTCATGCCGCGTGCTGCCAGCCGGGTCAGGTCAACTTCGCTTAACCCCCGTGCCGGAACCGTAATATGGCTGGCAAAACCGCCCTGAATATCGTTGCCCGGCATCATCTGGCTGCGGCAGATCGTGCCTTTGCCACGTTTGCAGAGATCACATTCGCCACACGGGATAACAGCAGAAATGACAACAGACTTCCCGGCCCAGCTATCGGCTCCCGATCCGGTGGCAACAACGACACCTGATATTTCATGGCCGAGCGCCAGCGGCAGTTCGTGATTGGTGCGCACTCCGTCGTAGAGATAGCCCAGATCCGTATGACATACGCCGCATCCGGCGATTTCAACAACAACGTCACCCGCATCGGGATCGGCGACTTCAAAAGTCTCTTTGGTCATCGGCTGACCAACTTCGGTCATCAGCCAGCGGTGTGCGGAAATAGACATTCTTGATCCTCAAAGAGTTACCATAATACTTAATTCGGTACTATAATACCGATTAATTCACATGTCCATAAGTTTTTTGGGGGGATGGGAGAATCAGGTGCGAAAGAGGAGCGAGATACAACAAAGAGGAAAAATCAAACAAGATAACGGAGTTAGCCCGTCAAGCACTTGAGAACTGACGTGGTATGAACTCACGCGAAGAGCAATTTCCGGTGTCTTTTTATGTAATTAAACGCCGACCGGTGCATTTGATTAAGGGTTGACCTCCCATCAATCAAATCTCAATCTGTAGCCATGAATGATAGTTCCGATACTGCTGACGATGAACTTGCCCTCTTGCCAGATTTTGTAAAAAAACATTCAGACCACGCTTCGGCAAATCTGGGTATTTCCGAACGTGAACAGGAAGAAAAAGTCTTGCGACAGAGTGAAGCCCTCTACAAGGCATTCTTTAACCAGTCTCCGCTTGGCATCACCGTCGAGGATTATTCCGGTACCAAGCGCGCCATCGACGACCTGAAGAGTAAGGGCATCAAGGATTTCAAGGCGTACTTTCGTGCCAATCAGGATGTTTTTTCTGTGGTTGCCAAGGGAATCCGGCTGATCGATGCGAATGATACTCAAATCGAAATGTTCGAGACGAATTCGTTTGAAGAATACAAGACTTATGAGGAGACCAATGATCTGTCCACAGAGGTTGCCTGGTATGATTTTTACCTGGACGAAATTTCTGCCTTTGCGAATGGCCAAACAACCCATATCGGTGAAGTTTCGGATCTTCGAGCCGACGGCTCGAAGATCGAGGTTCGGTGTGTATCGCGGATCATTGGGGAAACCGGCAACGATTGGTCGACTGTCGTTTCTGTTCATGAGGACAATACCGAACGAAAACAGGCTGTCGAAAAGCTCAGAGAAAGCGAACAGAGATTTAGAACGCTCTATCAACAATCTCCTTCCGGTGTGTCTCTTGAGGACTACTCCCAGGTTAAACGCCGGATTGATCAATTGGCACGTCAGGGCGTTAAGGATTTCCGCGCATACTTTCAGGAGCATGATGATGAACTGCTGGATTTGGTCATGGACATTCGTCTGCTGGACGCCAATCAGTCATTGATCGAGATGGTAGGCTGCTCCTCATTTGAAGAATTTAAAAAATACGATGGCGATTTCGAGTTTTGGAAAGATTCCGGTTGGCGGGATTTCTACATAGGAGAGTTTGTGGCCCTGGCAGCGGGCAAGCTTACACACACAGGTGTTTACGAGGATACTATGATTACCGGCACTCCAATTTTGATCCAATGTTCCAGCCGGGTTGTCAGCGGGCATGAAGATAACTGGTCAGAAATCATAACAACCCATGAGGATATTACCGAACTGAAAAACATAGAACGACGATTGCGGGAAGCCACCGAGATTGCAAAAGAAGCAAACAGGGCCAAATCGGAGTTTCTTGCGAATATGAGCCACGAACTGAGAACACCATTGAATGCTGTGATTGGCTTTTCCCAGGCGTTGCAAACTGAGGTTTTTGGTTCCGTTGGCAGCGCCTCAAATAAGGAATACGTCAACATCATTAATGGATCTGGGTCTCATCTTCTCAGGATCATCGGAGATATTCTTGATCTATCCAAAATCGAGGCGGGTGAAGATGCGATTGAAGAAGAGACAATAGATGTCGGCGAAATTATGGATGAATGCAGGCAGATGATGTCAGAACGCGCCTCCAAAAAGCGGCTGTCTTTTCTCGTTGAAACCCAAAATAAAATTTCGTCACTGTTGGCGGACCGGCTAAAGGTAAAGCAAATTCTCCTTAATCTGCTGTCCAATGCGATCAAGTTTACACCTGAGGGTGGAACCGTGAAAATTGATGTTTCGCGTATCGATGACAATTCGATGTTATTTAGTGTGCGGGATACTGGTATTGGCATCGCTCCCAAGGACATTGAAACTGTTATCGAACCGTTTGCTCAGGTTGGTACGGCCAATACAAGATCGCACGAAGGTACCGGACTTGGGTTGGCGTTGGTTAAATCCCTGACGGAACTGCATGGAGGGACCCTGACCCTGCAAAGCGAACTGGGGGTCGGTACGGTTGTTCGTATCCGGTTTCCGTCGGAAAGAACGATCAGTACCTGAACATTCAATGAATGAATTTCGGATGGTGCAGGAGTCCAATGTGGCCGGTTTCAGCCTGTGAAATATTCAAGTTCCTTTATTGATTTATTTCAGTATCCGTTCAGCCCCCCGGCGTAAATCTTCCGACCAGTCTGTGCCGGGTGCCGGGATAGGTCAGGCGAACGTAAGTGACAGGGCGATCCGCCAGCCAGGTTGTCCGTTCAACCCTGAGGCAGGCCTCGTTCAGGGGCAGGTCAAGCAGTTGGGCCATGTCTTCGCTGGCATTGATCGCCGTGACCGCATGTTCGGCCCGCGTCCACGGGACGTTCTCCAGCAGCCAGCGGCTGGGCGGCGTTTTGCTGAAGGATTCCTCGGCGGCTTCGGGGACAGAGTCGATGTTGATGTAACGATCTTCAATGATGAACGCGACGCCGTCGGCTAGATGACGGCAGTGCAGATATAGCACAGGGCTTCCCGGTCGGGTGCCCAACTGTGACGCAATCAGCGAGTCGGTCTTGATTTTGGCCCGTTGTAACAGCTGGTAGCGATAGGTGGCACCGGTATCACTAACTTCATCGGCGATGTCACGAAGCTCCATGACCGCGTGTTCGGCGATCTGTGCAGCAACGAAAGTGCCGTTACGACGATGCCGGGTGATCAGGCCTTCATCGGCCAGCATCTGCAAGGCCCGGTTGACGGTCATGCGTGAGGTGTTGAATATCCGGGTGAAGGTATCTTCTGATGGCAACCGGGTGCCCGGATCGAAAGTGCCGGAAAGGATGGGATCAGCGATGGCACGTTTGATCTGGCGATAAAGAGGACCGTGACCATCAAGAGGAAATTCGGCCAGCTTTTCGCTCATTCGTTTAGTATCCGCTCAATGGTCTTGTGGTATCCGGCGCGCACTTTATCGCGTTCGGTATGGCGTCCGCCCGTGACCACGTGTTTTCCACCAACCCAGACATTGGAGACCAGTTGATTGTCACCGGCGAAAACCCAGCCATCGAGCCAATCATCATCATTGCGGCTGATCAACGCCGGATGATCGGCATCAAGGGCGACGATATCGGCCCGGTACCCGGTTTCGAGCTTGCCAACCTTTCGTCCAACGGCTTGGGCGCCACCGGCCAGAGATTTTTCGAACAGCGCGCGTCCGGTTGAGCCGGAGTTTGTCATTCGGTTGCGCCCCTGATCGCGCAGGCGCTGGGAATATTCCAGAACCCGCAGCTCTTCTGCCACACTGATGTAGATATTACTGTCTGATCCAATGCCATATCGCCCGCCTTCGTTCACGTAGTTGACGCCATCGAAAATACCATCGCCCAAGTTAGCTTCGGTGATCGGGCAAAGTCCGGCAACGGCACCGCTTTTTGCAATACCGGTGCGCTCTTCTGCGGTCAGATGGGTGGCGTGGACAAGGCACCAGCGCTCATCGATACCAACATGTTCAAGCAGCCATTCAACGGGGCGTTGACCGCACCACTGAACACATTCTTCAACTTCCCTGACCTGTTCGGCGATGTGAATGTGCACCGGGCAGGCGTTGTCAAGAGACAGGATGGCGTTGAGGGACTCCGGTGTTACGGCACGCAATGAATGCGGCGTTATGCCGACGGTCGCGTCCGGCAACGCCGTCGCGATCTCGGTGATCCTGTTGTGAAGCAGGGCGTAACGCTCTGGCGAATTGATAAAACGGCGCTGTCCGTCTGCCGGGGCTGCGCCAGCAAAACCGTTATGAGCATAAAAGACAGGCAGAAAAGTCATGCCGATGTCGCTGTCGCTGGCCGCGCTGGCAATCGCTCCAGCCATTTCTCCGATATCGTCATAAGGCTGGCCGCTCTGATCGTGATGCAGGTAGTGAAATTCACCCACCGATGTGAAACCGGCTTCCAGCATTTCCACATAAAGCTGCCCCGCGACGGCACCCAGGTCTTCGGGTGTCAGCTGTTCAACGAACCGGTACATCGCCTGTCGCCAAGTCCAGAAGCTGTCTTCGCCCGGGCCTCTGGTTTCTGCCAGTCCGGCCATGGCACGCTGAAAGGCGTGGCTGTGAAGATTCGGCATGCCGGGAACGGCAATATGATCATGATGACCGGTGCCGTCTGCCGATGCGCCCGGTGTGATTTGTTTAATCCAGCCGTCTTTATCAACGTCAACGCGGACATCCGTAGCCCAGCCACTGGGCAGTAAAGCGTTGTCGAAAAACAGCGATGTCATAAATTCATCTCCGATAAAGGTAATTGTCTATACAAAAAATCTTGCAGTATGTCCAACCTAATTGTATATACAATTAATAGAAGGAGTATGAATTGGCTCAGCAGGTCGACAAAATCTGGCGAAACGCCCGCATTGCGACGATGGAAAACACCGGGTTTTCCTATGGCGCGGTTGAGCGGGGCGTGATCGCCGCGAAGGGCGGCACCATTGTCTGGACCGGCCCGGAAGCGGATATGCCCGCCCTTGCCACCGGTCGGACCATCGATCTGGAGGGACGCTGGGTAACGCCGGGGCTGATTGATTGTCATAACCATCTGGTTTACGGCGGAAATCGTGCCCAGGAGTTTGAGCAACGGTTGAACGGTGCCAGCTACGAAGAGATTTCCAAAGCGGGCGGTGGCATTGTTTCGACTGTAAAAGCGACCCGGGCCGCCAGCCAGGATGATCTGATCGGACAGGCCTTGCCACGTCTTGATCAACTGATTGGCGAAGGTGTGACAACGGTCGAAATCAAGTCGGGTTACGGGCTGAACACTGAAACAGAGATGAAAATGCTACGGGTCGCCGGGGAACTGGCAAAGTGCAGAAATGTCAGGGTGTCCAAAACGTTTCTGGGTGCCCATGCCTTGCCACCGGAAGCCGACGGCGACAGCGATGCCTATATCACGTCCGTCTGTGACGAGCAGCTACCTGCCATCGCCGCTGCCGGACTGGCCGATACGGTGGATGTGTTTTGTGACACCATCGGTTTTACGTTTGAACAGACGCGGCGTGTTTTCGAAGCTGCGCGAAAACATGGCCTGCCGGTCAAGCTTCATGCCGAACAATTATCAGATCAATCAGGTGCCGCACTGGCAGCTGAGTTTGGTGCGTTGTCTGCGGATCACCTGGAATACCTTAGCGAATCCTCGGCGAGTGGGATGGCGGCGGCGGGCACGGTCGCGGTATTGCTGCCGGGCGCGTTCTATTATCTTCGGGATACCCACCTCCCGCCCGTCGACCTGATACGTAAACATGGTATTTCCATGGCTGTGGCGACGGATTGCAATCCGGGTTCGTCACCGCTGACCTCGATCCTGCTGGCGCTTAATATGGCCTGCACGCTGTTCCGTCTGACACCGGAAGAAGCGCTTGCCGGGGCGACACGGAATGCAGCTCGGGCGTTGGGACTGGCTGATATAACCGGAACCATAACTTCGGGAAAGGCCTGCGATCTCGCCATCTGGAATATTGAACACCCATCTGAACTTTCTTACGCGATGGGGTTCAACCCGCTCCATCAGCGGATTGCTGGAGGCTATTGTGACTGAACCACTGATCTTGATGCCGGGTGAGGCCACGCTTGCTGATCTTGCCCATCTTTACTGGCGAAGCCCGGCGGTGAGATTGCATCGTGACACCCATGCCGGAATTGATGCCGCAGCCGAATTGATAGCCGGTGCTGCGGGTGGGAATGAAGCGGTTTATGGCGTTAACACCGGTTTTGGAAAACTGGCCAGTACGCGAATTGCGCCGGAAGACACCGCGCGTTTGCAGCGTAATCTTATCCTGTCGCATTGCTGTGGGGTTGGTGAACCATTAGCGGAATCCATTGTTCGTCTGACCATGACCCTGAAACTGTTGTCTCTGGGACGCGGTGCTTCGGGTGTGCGCCGCGAAATTATCATGCAGATAGAATCGCTTTTGGAATTTGGCGTAACGCCGATGATTCCGGCGCAAGGGTCGGTTGGTGCATCAGGTGATCTGGCGCCGTTGGCGCATATGGCGGCGGTGATGATCGGTGAAGGTGAAGCATTTTATAAAGGTCAGCGTATGCCTGCCAGCGTTGCGTTGAAGTCGGCTGGCCTTACACCTGTCGAATTGGGGCCGAAGGAAGGATTGGGGTTGATCAACGGAACCCAGGTCTCGACCGCACTTGCGCTGGCTGGCCTGTTCGAAGCCTGGCGCTGCGCCATGGGGTCGTTGATTACCGGAGCGTTGTCTACGGATGCGATCATGGGTTCGTCCGCGCCATTTCGTGAAGAGATTCATGCCCTTCGCGGTCATCGGGGTCAAATCGATACCGGTCATGCGTTGCGCACCCTGATGCAGGGATCGGACATCCGCGAATCCCATCGCGCCGATGATGACCGCGTGCAGGACCCTTATAGTGTGCGTTGCCAACCTCAAGTGCTCGGCGCTTGTATCGATGTGCTGCGCCAGGCCGGTCGGACACTTGAAATTGAAGCCAATGCGGTCACCGATAATCCACTGGTTTTTGTTGAAGATGGTTCGATCGTTTCGGGCGGTAATTTTCATGCGGAACCAGTGGCGCTGGCGGCGGATCAAATTGCTCTGGCGATTGCCGAAACCGGGGCAATTGCCCAGCGCCGGATTGCCCTGATGGTCGACCCGGCCATGAACTTCGGGTTGCCGGCGTTCCTGTCCCCTGACCCCGGCGTCAA
>JAJFIJ010000180.1 GCA_021775105.1 Rhodospirillales bacterium
CGCCGCAGTTGGCTACAACTTCCGCCTCATCCTCAAATGGATCAGGCTTCTTTTGTCTCTGTTCTGGATAACGTTGGTCAACAAAAACCAAACACGGCCATCGTTAATCGCCGCCTAAACTGTATTCTTCAAGGTCAACTATCTAAACCACTCGAAAATGATCCTTGTCCGCGTTCCAGCCTACCGAGTTTGCAGAAGGCCGGTTTAGCATACTTCAACCAGCTGCACCGGTCACTCAGGAAACAGCACAGAATTTGGCCCGGACGATATGGCCGGAACGGCCAATCCGGAAAATCTGGGAAAAGGAGTATCACGGCTGGCCAAGCTATTTCGTAAAAACAGGCGGAGGATTGGTCATCCAGTCGATTTCAACAGGACACTACTACATTAAAACCCGCCATACCCGCCGAACCTACATGCCATCCGGAGAGAAGGTTCACTCCAAGCTATATTGGGGGCGAATGCTGAAAGACCTCCATAAAACCGGCTGGCTAGGCGGTAGTCTGGGTACTTTGTTGGCGGATTTGCTTAGCGTCGCCCTTGTCCTGTTCGGTGTATCCGGAACGATGATGTGGATTGTCCCGAGAGTTTACAGATCAGCCCCGGTGTCTGAAAGGCCATGATCGACGCATTTAGGAGTTTATACAGCTTTATTTTATCGGACCGAATCCGAATCTGGAAAGCAGCCCGCAATCCGGGCCTAGTATTGTTGCGGCAGGGCGGAGCCGTCGCCCTTGGACTCACCTCTGGCGGCCGTGGCAATCAATTCACCGTATTCACGCAGGAAGACGGAGCCTCGGACAGTGCGCTGGATCAGCACGCTACGCCGGTCCGCCTCGTCGGTTTTGCGGCGTACCAGTTCCAGTTCGCTTAATCGGCTGACGGCGCGGGTTATTGCCGGTTTGGAAACATTCAGGATATCGGCGAGCCCGCGCACGGTATGCGGCGGCGGAGTCAGATAGACACTGAGCAGCAAGGCCATCTGGCGGGCCGACAAATCCGGTGCATCGCGGCGCACACTCTGGACAACGGCCCGGCGCCAGATGTCCAGTGCCTGTAGTTCGCTTAATTCAACCCCCATGTCGAATTTGGCCTTTCGATTGACGTCTGAATTATTGTTTCGATGTCAAAACTTTTAATCAAGTCAGACGCCAAAAGCAACTACTTAATATCCTCAAGCCCGGTTTGGCCGCCGCATTTACCCGTAGCGCCGGGCCAGCACGTCAAACACAGCGCGCACGCCCATGGCCTCTCCGCCTTCCGGTCTGCCCGGTCTTGCCGACAGGTTCCAGGCCATCAAATCGATATGCGCCCAAGGGATTTCGGCGTCGATAAACCGTTCAAGAAACAGAGCCGCAGTGATTGCGCCGCCGAAACGACTTCCTGTCGAATTTGTTACGTCGGCGACCTTGCCGCGGATTTGCCCGGCGTATCCGGTCCATAGCGGCATCCGCCACAGCGGGTCATCTTTGGCCAGTCCGGAACCCAGAATGTCTGTCGCCAATTGATCATCGTTGGCAAACAGCGCTGGCAGGTCGGTTCCAAGGGCGACCCGCGCGGCGCCGGTCAGGGTGGCAAAATCAACAATCAGATCCGGTGTTTCCGATGACGCTTCCGCCAGCGCATCGGCAAGCACGACCCGGCCTTCGGCATCGGTGTTGCCGACCTCGATGCTCAGACCTTTGCGTGTCGCCAGGACATCTCCCGGACGCATGGCGTTGGCAGAGACGCTGTTTTCGACAGCCGGAATCAAGACGCGCAAGCGGACCGGCAGTTTTGCCCCCATTACCATGGCGGCAATTGCCAGCACCTGCGCGGCTCCGCCCATATCTTTTTTCATGAGCTCCATGCCGGACGCCGGTTTCAGATCGAGCCCGCCTGAATCAAAACACACCCCCTTGCCAACCAGCGTCACCTTCGGTGCCGTAGCGTCGCCCCATCTTAAATCGATCAGGCGCGGAGCCCGGTCATTGGCCCGACCAACGGCATGAATCGCCGGGTAATTCTGCGCAAGCAGATCGTCGCCGACAATTACCATGTAATCCGCACCATGTTCCGCGGCCAGTTTCTCAGCCGCACCGGCCAGCGCATCGGGGCCCATATCATTGGCGGGCGTGTTGATCAGGTCGCGTGCCAGCGCCGTTGCCTCAACGACGCGGCGGACCTCTGCCATATTTCCGTTTTCGCCGACCGCCAGCCGTGGTGGTGCCAGTTGCGGTTCCCGGTAACGGTCAAACTGATATGTCGCCAAACCCCAGGCAAGGGCGGCGTTATAGTTGTCATTTTCGTCAAGACCGTCCAGCCGGTAGTCGCCTGTTGGCAGGCCAACGGGCAATACCGCCCAGTCCCACATCGTCATCGCCTCACTGACCCCGAACAATACCCGCTCCAGCCCGCCATCGGCACCGGCGATCATTGAACGTGAACCGGGTTTGGCTTCAAACCCGGTGCTCGTGACCCAGCGCCGGACGGCTTCGCTTTCACTGTTCAGCCAGTCTGTGAATTCCGACTGGTGGATCGTAACAACCGGAACGGTCCCGTTCGCGTCGGCCTCGACAAAGGTATCAACCATAAAAACTCCACTGTAACTTGTTCTTTGAATCGGCAACTGTTGCCGTCGACAGGATGGCTGGTATTTACCCGATTGAAAACCGGATTTTGATGGCAGAAGCCCGGCGTTCGCGGTATCACGGAGGCCGCGCTCATCAAGGGATTTGGAATATGTCAGATTTCACCATCATCATCGGCAACAAAAACTACTCAACCTGGTCACTGCGCCCGTGGCTGGCGTTGAAACAGGTGGGCGTTGACTTCGACGAAAAGCTGGTGGTGCTTCGTCAGGATGACACGCTGGAAAACCTTCAAAAAGTATCACCAACGGCGCTGGTGCCGGTTTTGAAAACGCCGGACGGTGACATCTGGGATTCGCTGGCGATTTGTGAATATCTGGCTGAAACCTTCCCCGACGCCCGGCTCTGGCCCGAACATGCACGGGCACGGGCGCACGCCCGGGCGGTGTGTGCGGAAATGCATTCCGGATTTGCCACGCTTCGGTCCCTGATGCCGATGGATCTGCGAACCTCCCTGCCGACGCCTGAAATGACCGGTGAGTTGGGTGCCCAGGTCGCCCGTATCGATCAAATCTGGCAGGACTGCCGCCAGCAGTTTGGTCAGGACGGGCCCTATCTTTATGGCCACTTCACGATTGCCGATTGCATGTATGCGCCGGTGGTCGGGCGGTTATCCGGATACGGGGTCGACGTTTCCGACGTCTCGCAGTCCTACATCATGGCCATGCTGGATAATCCGGCAATGGCAGAATGGGTTGCCGCCGCCAGGGTCGAACCCTGGGGCATAGATCAATAAGGGGACTGAACATGCTGGACTGGTTGTTCGGAAACAGGGTGGAGCGCGAAGCCAAACAGCTTAACCGCGATGTGCCGCTGATCATAGAACAGGCCGAAGGCATGTTTTCAGCCCAGTCGATGACCGTCGTTGCCGATATGGTCGACGAACATATCAAACGCGCCCATAATATCTACGGCACCAAGGCAATCGATTACCAGCGCGCTCTACATGATTACAAAAAACTCCACAAGGATGCGCGTGGGCGAACCGACCAGCGGGCCTTGAGCGCAATGACGCTGGTGATCATTTATCTGCGCTCGGAAATCGCCGGCGACGCCGCCGCACCTGCCCGCGCCGCTATCGAGCGGTTCATCGCCGGTGCCGGGTCCGCATAAGTCCGCAGCCTCGTCTCACTCAAAGTCATCGACAAAACCAACCGCCGATTCGCTCAGTCGGGCGCGGGCTGAATATCGGAGCGGGTGATATTATCGAGGTTCTCGCTTTCAATCCGGATCAGGCGGGTTGGTTCGGTCCGGTCCGGTGAATGGACGGCGCCAACGTCATAAAAATGCGCGTCGCCCGGTTTCATGTGGTAGGTCTTCACCGGCCTGACCCGTTTCGGACTGCCGTCACTGCCCTGCTCGACAATCTGCCAATCCGTCATCTCGGTTGTGCCAACAGCCTGACCATAAATTGCCCAGCCGGGACCGTGATCATGTGGCTCGCCAACCGCCTCACCCGAATAGACATGTCCACAAATGCAAAACCCCAGTTCCGGGTCTTCATACAGGATTTCGCGTGGGTGCTCGCCGGTTGCACGATCCGGCAAATGCCTGGCTATAAACTCTTCGTCCCGCAGCGCCTTGTTGACGAGTTGACAGATTTCGTTTGCACATGTGCTGGCCGGGCTGTTTTCAAGCAGCGCCCGAACGCCATTGGACAGGTCAGATAA
>JAJFIJ010000019.1 GCA_021775105.1 Rhodospirillales bacterium
GGGATGCCGACCCGGTGCCTGACATCGGTGACGCTGATGGCGCCGCCCAGAACCATGACAATCGAACCGATCCACATCCAGACCACCAGCGGATTGAAATAAATCCGGGTCACGAAAGCACCGTCATTGCCCTCGGGGTCGCCAATCACCGCATACAGATCGCCACTGATCATGGTGTGGATGGCGGCTTCCGTTGTCGGCATGCTGCGCACCGGATAGGTCCGTTTTTCGGCCAGCAGTTCAACAACCTGACGACCGTCCCTGGTGACCGTGAATTTGCCGGTGATGATGTCGTAGTTGGGGCCTTTGCCTTCTTCGGCACCGTTGAAGGTAAACTCATAACCGCCGACATTGACCATCTCGCCGGGTTTCATGGTCTGGATGCTTTCGACCTTCCACGATCCGGCCCCGGTCATACCGGCGATGACAAAAGCGAGGCCGAGATGCGCCAGTGTCATGCCCCAGGTGGCGCGCGGCACGCGGGCAAGGCGGCGAAGGGATTCCGCAGGACTGGCCCGGAACAGGTGGATGCGTCCGGCCAGTTCGGCCAGCGTTCCGGCCCCCAGCCAGACGGCAAGGGCGATGCCGACGATGCCCATGAACGGACCCTCCATTTCCATGGCCCAGGTCGCCGCACCGGCGACCATCGAGAGCATGAAAACAAACTTGAGGCGGCTCAGCGCCGGGATCAGGTCACCGCGTTTCCAGTGCAGGAACGGGCCAACCGCCATGGCGATGATCATCGGGATCATCAACGGGATAAAGACAGCGTTAAAGAACGGCGCGCCGACGGAAATCTTCGAGCCGCCAATGGCATCAAGGAACAGCGGATAGAGCGTGCCCAGCAGCACAGCGGCGGCGGCGATGGTCATGCCGAGATTGTTGAACAATAACGCGCCTTCGCGTGATATCGGCTGAAACAGTCCGCCGCTCTTCAATTGAGGCCCGCGCCAGGCAAACAGCGTCAGCGAGCCGCCAATAACGATCACCAGAAGAATAAGAATGAAGACGCCCCGGGTCGGGTCGGTGGCGAAGGCATGTACGGATGTCAGCACGCCTGAACGGACAAGGAAGGTGCCCAGCAAACTCAGGGAAAAAGCGATGATTGCCAGCAATACGGTCCAGCCCTTGAGGGTGTCGCGTTTTTCAACAACGACGGCGGAATGCAACAGCGCCGTCCCCGCCAGCCAGGGCAGGAAAGAGGCATTTTCGACCGGGTCCCAGAACCACCAGCCGCCCCAGCCCAACTCGTAATAGGCCCACCATGACCCGAGCGCGATGCCGCCGGTCAGGAACATCCATGCGGCCAGTGTCCACGGCCGGACCCAGCGTGCCCAGGCGGCATCAACCCGGCCTTCGATCAGCGCCGCAATGGCGAACGAAAAGGCAATCGAGAAGCCGACATAACCGAGATAGAGCATCGGCGGGTGAAGGGCGAGACCCGCATCCTGTAACAGCGGGTTGAGGTCACGCCCGTTCAGGGGCGGCGGCATCATTCGCTCGAACGGGTTCGAGGTCAACAGAATGAACAGATAGAAACCAACGGCGATCATCGCCTGAACGGCAAGCACGCGGGACTGAAAAGCGGGTGGCAGGTTTGATCCGAACCACGCCACCGCCGCCCCGAACAGCGCCAAAATCAATACCCACAGCAACAGAGACCCTTCGTGGTTACCCCAGACCCCGGCAACCTTGTAGAGCATCGGTTTCGCGGTGTGCGAATTTTGCACCACGTTAACGACGGAAAAGTCCGATGTCACATGAAGATACGTCAGGCTGGCAAAGGCGACGGCAACCAGAACAAACTGGCAATAAGCCGTCGGTTTGCTCAGGGTAATCCAGGGCATATAGTTACGCTCGGCACCAATCAGCGGCAGGGTTGCCTGAACACCGGCAATGAACAGCGCCAGAATCAGAGCAAAATGGCCAAATTCAGCGGTCATTGGGAATTATTATCCTGTTTCCATTGCCCGGATTTCTTGATCGCATCAGCGACTTCCGGCGGCATATAGTTTTCATCGTGTTTGGCGAGCACTTCTTCAGCGACAAACTTGCCATCCTTCAGACGCCCTTCGGCGATCACGCCCTGTCCTTCGCGAAACAGGTCGGGAAGGATGCCCCTGTAACTGACGGTGATGACGTTGGCGGTGTCGGTGACCCGGAATATGGCCGTGCCGCCATCGATTTTCTTTAAGCTGCCGTCTTCAACCAGACCACCAAGACGTAGGCGCTGATCGGGTTCCAGCTGTTTGGCTTTCAGTTCCGTCGGGCTGTAGAAAAAAACGATGTTGTCTTCGAAGGCGTTAAGCATCAGCCCGGCGGCAATGCCGAGCAGGGCCAAGGCAACGACAACGAAGGTCAGGCGTTTATGTTTACGCTTCATCTTTTTCTCCGTCTGGGCGCGGGTTGAGGGTCGAAAGCTCGGCTTCGGTGGTGGTGACGAATCGGCGGCTGGCAATCCAGATACCGGCCAGAACCAGACCAACGACCCCATAAGCGGGCCAGATATAGGTCGCGTAACCGCCCATTTCAAAAAATTCAGCCATTTGCCGTCTCCCCAGTCGCCATTTCCGGTGCCGGGCCGTGGACCTGACGCAGGCGAAGGGCGCGAATTTTCCCGGCGTTGACCTCGCCCCTGATGCGCATCAACAGAACCCAGATGTAATAGGCCTTGAAAGCAAGCGCCATCAGCAGCAACGGCGTCAGCATGCTGGGATGAATGGCCGGGCCGCCCATTTTGACGACACTGGCCGGTTGATGAAGGGTGTTCCACCAATCGACACTGAATTTGATGATCGGCACGTTGACCACGCCGACCAGCGCCAGAATAGATGACGCTTTGGTGCCACGCGCCGGATCATCAAAGGCGTTTTGCAGGGCCATGTAGCCGAGATACAGGAAAAACAGGATCAGCACCGACGTCAGGCGCGCATCCCAGACCCACCACGTGCCCCACATCGGTTTGCCCCATAGCGATCCGGTCAGCAGGGCAAGGAAGGTGAACCCGGCACCGACAGGGGCCGTTGCCTTGGCCGCCAGATCGGCCAGCGGATGTTTCCAGATCAGGCCGACCGCTGCGGACACCGCCATCGCCGTATAACAAAACAGTGCCATCCACGCCGCCGGGACATGCACATACATGATCCGGACAGTGTCGCTTTGCTGATAATCGGCGGGAGAGTCGATCAGGCCGTAATAAAGACCGGCGATCAGAAAGACCAAAGTCGCGCCCGCAGCCCACGGCTGGATCACGTCGGCAAGCTTGAGAAACCGGGTTGGATTTGCAAATCGATGAAACATTATACTCAAATGGATATTCCGGGGTGAAGACGCAAGTCTGTTACTGTTCGTATACGATCAAAAGTCTGTTAGGGCCTTGATGCAAGTCAAATTCGATTGTGCCATTTCAACGCTCAGGTTTCCAGTGCCTGACGGATCGCCCCGGCCCCGGCCCACGGGCACAAGGGCAGGGCGGCAATCAGCAAACCGGCCAGGATCATCAGGTGCGATTTGACCGGAAATCCGCCGATTGCGGCTTCGACGGCACTGACGCCAAAAATCAGAACCGGGATATAAAGCGGCAGGACCAGCAACGATAATAAAACGCCGCCGCGCCGGGAACCGAGGATCAGGGCGGCGCCAATGGCGCCGATCAGGCTGAGGCTCGGGGTGCCGAGGGCCAGCGAGAGGACCAGCATCCAGAACCCACTGGCCGGAACATTCATGAAGATCGCCAGCAGCGGTGTTGCGGCAATCAGCGCCAGCCCCGTGGTCAGCCAGTGAACGGTGATTTTCGCCAGCACCGTGATTTCCAGCGCCATCGGTTGCAGGGCCAGCAACTCTAGGCTGCCGTCTTCGTAGTCGGTCTGAAACAATCGCTCCAGCGACAGCATCGCTGCCAGCAAAGCGGCAACCCAGATGACGCCGGCACCGATGCGGGCCAGAATATTGGGCTCCGGCCCGACACCAAACGGGAACAGGATCACGGCGAGCACAAAAAACATGATGACCATGACATTGTCCATGCCCTGTCGCATGGACAGTTTCAGGTCGCGTTTGACCAGAGTGAGAAAGCGGCTCATGCGGCGGCTCTTGAGAGCTGGAAATCACCAAGGTTCAGGGTCACCGCATCATCAAGGCCGAGATCGGCATGGGTTGAAGCGATCACCATGCCGCCCGATTTTCGGTGTTGGCGGATGGCAGCCTCAAGTGCTGCGATAGCGCCTGAATCAAGCGCCGTGGTCGGCTCGTCCAGTAACCAGAGCGGGGCGGGGGCAGCAACGATGCGCGCCAGATTGACCCGGCGCTTTTGCCCGGCCGACAGGAAGCGGCCCGGAACATCGGCCAAAAAGCCAATGCCAAAGGTCTCGAGCGCGTGCTCTACATCAACCTCACAGCCGCGAAGCTCGCTCCAGAACGCGATGTTCTCATGCACACTCAGCACCGGTTTGACGGCATCCAGATGACCGACGTAATGCAGCCGCCCGTTATGCAGTTCCGGCTCTTCAAGGATGTTTTCGCCCTGCCATGAAATCTGTCCGACCTCGGCGCGCAGCAAACCGGCCATCAGGCGCAGCAGGGTCGATTTGCCACTGCCGTTATGACCGCGCAGCACGACGGCCCCGCCATCGCTGATCGTAAACGAAAGATCAGCAAAGACAGTGCGTTCGCCCCTGAAACAGAGCAGATCGGTGCCGGAGAAAGTTACCATGTCGGGTGTTCGTATTTGATCCCTTGAAACTATAATTCCCCACCCTCTTCCTCCTC
>JAJFIJ010000181.1 GCA_021775105.1 Rhodospirillales bacterium
TTGAGCGAAATCGAAATCGAGGAAACCATCAACGCCTATGTCACAGCCGCCCTGACCGCCAAAAAAGCCGGTTATGATGGCGTAGAAATCATGGGATCGGAAGGTTACCTGATCAATCAGTTTATTGTCCGTCACACCAACAAACGAACCGATTCCTGGGGTGGAACGTTCGAAAATCGTATCCGCTTTCCTCTTGAAATCGTAAACCGCACCCGTGAAGCCGCAGGCGAGGACTTCTGCATTATTTATCGCCTGTCGATGGTTGATCTTGTTGACGAAGGCAGTTCCTGGGAAGAAACCGTCTTTTTGGCAAAACAGATCGAGGAGGCTGGTGCCAGTGTCATCAACACCGGAATTGGCTGGCACGAAGCCCGTATCCCGACCATCGCTCAGGCTGTGCCCAGAGGTGGATTTGCCTGGACAACAGCCAGAATGATAGGCGAGGTCTCAATCCCCCTGATCACGACAAACCGCATCAACACACCGGAAATCGCTGAACAGATCATCGCCAGTCGTCAGGCTGATATGGTCTCTATGGCACGACCGTTCCTTGCTGACCCTGATTTCATTCAAAAAGCTGCCGATGGCCATGCCGAACGCATCAACACCTGCATCGCCTGCAATCAGGCCTGTCTCGATCATATTTTTCAGGGCCAGTCTGCAACCTGCCTTGTCAATCCGCGCGCTGCTAATGAAACCCTGTTATCATGGCAACCCGCAATCATACCAAAACGCATCGCCGTCGTCGGTGCCGGCCCGGCCGGCATGGTTGCCGCATCGGTTGCCGCTGAACGTGGACATGACGTTACGTTATATGAGGCCGCTGACAGGATTGGTGGACAATTCAATCTGGCCCGACAGGTGCCGGGCAAGGAAGAGTTCGCAGAGACTTTGCGTTATTTTTCCGGGGAACTTGAACGCAATGGCGTGACGATCAAACTAAATACCCCTGCCCGCTCAGATGACCTGATCACAGCGGAATTCGATGATGTCATACTGGCCAGCGGCATCACCCCGCGCCTCCCTGATATAGAAGGCATCAATCATCCTTCTGTCATCAGTTATATCGATATTTTAAACGGCGACAGACAGGCCGGAGGAAATGTGATTATTATCGGCGGCGGCGGGATCGCCTTTGATGTTGCCCTGTTCCTGCTTGAAGGCCATGGTACAAGCCACCTCGACGCCGATGTGTTTCGTCAGGCTTGGGGTATTGGTGAAGACCGACACAGCGATCAACCCAGACACCAAATCACCATGCTTCAACGCACGCCCGGCAGTATGGGCAAGCGCCTTGGTAAAACAACGGGGTGGATTCACCGGCTGATTACCAAACGCAATAACGTCAAACAGATGGGCGGTGTGAGCTATCATAAAATTGACGACGGCGGTCTGCATATTGAGGTCAATGATACATTCCAGATTATTCCGGCTGATACCATCATTCTCTGTGCCGGTCAGTTATCCAATGACGGGTTGCTGCTGCCGTTACAGAATGCCGGAATGACGGTTCACCTTATCGGCGGAGCAAAAGCCGCCGGAGAACTGGATGCCAAGCGGGCCTTTGACGAAGGCACACGACTGGCGGCTAGCCTGTAGGATTGACTGGACAGGTTTGCTACAAAGAGTGATGAACGACAGGGGGAATTGACACGTGCTAACCAAAGCAGAAACTTATGAAGAGGTCTGCAAGGCACTGACTTGGGACATCCCCGAAACGTTCAACATGGGCGTCGATGTCTGCGACAAACATGCAGAAATGACGCCCGATAGGCTGGCGCTGATTGTTGCCGACGAAACCGGAACAGTTGCCGAATATTCTTTCAGTGCGCTCAGGACGCTGTCCAATAAACTTGCCAACCTGCTGATTGCCAGCGGACTGGAACGTGGTGACCGTATGGGCATTTTGATGTCGCAATCGGTTGAAGCCGCAATTTCGCATGTCGCTGCATGGAAAATGGGGGCGATTTCGATACCGCTGTTTACGCTGTTTGGCGAAGACGCGCTTGCTTTCCGGCTCAAGGATTCCGGTGCCAGAATTCTGGTTACAGATATCGACAATGTTCACAAGATCGACGCCATTCGCGACGAACTGCCCGATCTTGAAACCATCTTGCTGGTCGGTGCGGGCAGCGACGGAGTTGGCATGGCTGATTTCTGGAACGGTATGGAAAAAGCATCCGGTTTTTTCACGCCGGTTATTACCGCAGCCGAAGATCCATCGTTCATTTGCTATACATCCGGCACCACCGGCAACCCGAAGGGCGCACTTCACGCCCACCGCACCATGTTCGGTCATCTGCCCGGCATGGAAATGTTTCATGACTTTCTGCCACAACCCGGCGACCTGTTGTGGACTCCGGCCGACTGGGCATGGATTGGTGGTCTGATGAACTGCCTGATGTGTTCGTGGCATCACGGCGTCACCAACCTCGCCTACCGGGCCAGGAAGTATGACCCGGAAGCCGCCCTTCGACTGATGGCGACATATCAGGTGCGCAACACCTTCATGCCGCCGACAGCACTAAATCTGATGCGGGAAGTTCAGGATATCCCGAGCTATAGAACCAACCTGCGCACCGTTGCCTGTGCGGGGGAACCGATGGGCGCCGAACTGCTGCACTGGGGACGCGAAAATTTGAACGTCACGTTTAATGAATATTACGGTCAGACGGAATGTAATTTAGTGACGGCCAACTGTCAGGAAATCATGGAGGTCAAACCGGGTTCCATGGGACGACCTTCACCCGGACATATCGTCGAGATTATCGATGAGGACGGTAATGTCATCCCCACTGGTGAAGAAGGAGAGATTGCCGTCAAAACGCCAGACCCGGTGATGCTGTTGCGCTACTGGAATAATCCGGAAGGTACAACACAGAAATACCGTGGTGACTGGCTGCTGATGGGTGACCAGGGAACCAAGGATGAAGACGGCTACATCTGGTTTGTTGGTCGTGCCGACGATGTGATCACATCAGCAGGCTATCGCATCGGCCCCGGCGAGATTGAGGATTGCCTTTGCAAACATCCGGCAGTATCGCTGGCAGCCGCCATCGGCGTACCTGACCCGGTGCGTACTGAAGCGGTCAAGGTGTTCATCAAGCTGATGCCCGGCCACAATGGCGGCCCCGATCTGGAAGATGAAATCCGCAGCTTCGTCAAAACCCGCCTGAGTCCACATGAATATCCACGCCTGATAGAGTTTGTAGATACCCTGCCCATGACCGCCACAGGAAAAATCCGCCGCAAGGACCTACGCGACGCAGAAATCGCCAAAAGTGATGTTTGATTACCGTCAACATTTGCTTGTTTGGCAGTGAGGAAAAACATGCACCGGCTACTTCTTGTCTCGCTCGGCCAGTTGACCGGGTATGTGCTGGAGCGACTTGCCCGTAATGGTCCGTTCACTGAGATTATCGTCGCCGGGCGACGGCCCGATTATGGTCTCATCAAAACCAATCTGGCACGGATTGGTGCCGCCATTGAGGGACGATTTCCTGAACTCTCGTTTGTCGAGCTCGATGTCAACGCCGCCGATGCACCGCGCAGACTTTCAGAAATCGCCCCGGATATCATCCTTGCCGCACCCAGCATGTTGCCGTGGTGGAAACTTGATGCGGTTAGGGGCACACGCGCGGAACTGGTTCAGCGTCTGCCGTTCGGCGGGTGGCTGGCCTGTCATCTGGCCCCCATGCAGGCGGTGCGTGATGCTATAAACGGCAGCAGTCTGGACATTCCGTGGGTCGGCGCTTCCTATCCCGATGTTGTCAATGCGATCCTGCACCGCAGCGGTGGCGGACCGACCTCGGGGGTCGGCAACGTTCAGGAGATGATCCCGAAGGCCCGTTTTGCTGTCGCTGATGAACTTGCCATTTCTCCATCCGGTGTTGAGGTGCGGCTGGTCGCCCAGCATGCCCTTGAATACTTTGTTTATCACCATACGGATAGCGCGCCGGACAAGGCGCCGCCATACCTCATAGAAGCCCGAGTTGGAGCGCGAGATGTTTCGGATATTGCGCGGGCCGGGATGCTCAGGCCGATGCCCATTTCCTATGATCTTGATTTCAACCTGCTGACCGCTTCAGCGGCGTTCGAGCTGCTGACAGCCCTCGCCAGTGATGCCCCTGTCCGCATCCATGCGCCATCTCCAAATGGCCTGATCGGCGGATATCCGGTTATTGCCGCTAACGGCCGGGTCACCATCGACTTGCCGGATGCGTGGGTGATTGAAGATGCTATTGCATGCAATACAAAGTCGCTGATTTTTGAAGGTATTGAAAGTATTGAAGATGACGGAACGGTCCAATTTACAAATGAAACCGCTGACCTGTTGAAAGACCTGCTGGGTTACCCGGTCGGCTGTTTACCCCCCGACAGGGCTGCAGCAATGGCCGGGGACCTGGTTGGCGCCGTCACGGATGAAATTCATGGGGCGAATTAAGGTTGCCGGTTTGCCAATTTTCCGGTGACACAACACATAAAGAACCCATGCTACCGGTTTCAGTCAACCGGCACCCGGCGTTCCCCACAATGCGACCGGTGCTTCACCAATCGCCCCCCGCAGCCAGATCGTCAAGATCAGGCTTTGGTGATAGCCACCCGTTCGATCACGAAACCGTCCGATGCTGGGAACCGTTCGTCAATCTGGCGTCTGGCATCAACTTCGTCTCTGGCACTGATATCGTGAATATGAGTGTCTGCCCATTGGTCGTCAAAGAAATCGTGGCTCAGGTTATCTTTAACCAAAGACCGCACATCCTTGTTGTAGAGGGCCACCTCGAAAATCTGATGACCATTACATGGCATCTGCAACATGTCGCCTAACCTTTATACTTCCGGAATTACCAGTCCGGTTAGTGATTGAAAGCCTCCACCTCATCAGATTTGTAAAATCCTCTGCGCCAGGCCCTGTTTAAATAAGATACTCTGACACAAGTAATGAGGCCACAATACCCTACCGTCAAAATTGTTAACAAAGACTTGAAGGAAGTCAACCGACGATTATTACTTGGATTCACAAATTATTTAGTGAACATTGAACAAATCAAAAAAAGACTCTGCAAATCACCAACCGGCGCTCTTGCTGTCTTGACCCTTCAGGCCGGATCGGGATCAATGACATGGCACTGACGCAAAGGGAGCTAACATGCCAAAAACCGTCGATTACTACATCTGCCTGATATCCCCCTACACTTACATGGGAGACGCCCGTGTTCATGAAATTGCCGCCCGACATGGTGCCGAAATCAATTACATACCGGTCAACCTTGGTGAAATTTTCCCAGAAACCGGCGGTTTGCCGTTGGCCAGGCGTGCCCCTGCCCGCCAGGCCTATCGTTTGCAGGAACTGAAGCGCTGGCGCGATTTTCTGAACATCGAACTGAATACCTCGCCAAAACACTTTCCGGCACCTGAATGGCCTGCAGCGGGTATGGTTATTGCCGCCCAACAGCGGGAACTGGACTGCGGCCCACTGGTCAATGCGTTCCTGACAGCCGTCTGGGCCAGAGACCTGGACATCAACGACCGCGACACCATTGTCGCCATCGCCAACGATCTGGGGCTGCCCGGCCAGGAGTTGCTGGACGCCTCCGAAGACCCGGCGATTCGCGCGGTTTGGGATGCCAATTCCGCCAAAGCTCTTGAGGTTGGGGTTTTCGGTGCACCAACTTATGTCTATGACGGGCAGATTTTCTGGGGTCAGGATCGCCTCGATTTCCTTGACCGTGCGCTTGCGGACTGAAGACAAACCGGATGACTGAAGACAGGCCGGAATGGGTGTTCGGCTATGGCTCGTTGATGTGGCGACCAGGGTTTCCCTTCGATGAACAGCACACCGCCATCCTTCCGGGTTACCACCGGGCATTCTGTATCTATTCGCACCGCTATCGCGGCACGCCGGAACGCCCCGGTCTGGTTCTCGGGCTGGACAGCGGCGGCAGCTGCACGGGAACCGGGTTTCGTATTGCCGACGGGGAATGGGACAGGGTTGTTGATTATCTGAATGAACGCGAACTGGTTGGTTATGCGTATATACCAAAGGTTCTGCCAATCACCGTCAACGACCGTGTTGTGTCCGCCTACACATTTGTCGCCGATCCCGCGCACGGGCAATATGCCGGAAACCTGGGACTGGAAAAATCGGCAGAAATTATCATGGCGGCATCCGGCATTATGGGACTGAACCGTGATTATCTGATCAACACCGTTCATGAACTGGAAGCACACGGTTTTCAGGACGATGAGCATCATGAACTATTGAGACGAGTGACCATTCTGACCGGATTGATCGACCAAGGCGGAGGAATCTGATTTTTCCGGATAAAATATGCTAAGCTGCGATTCGCAAGATTAACCAGAGCTTAACCGAAGTGGCGGAAGATAACTTTCGCTGACAGAGAAATAGAATTATGGCCGACGACAACCAGATCACCGTTCTTGATACCGAGCTTGAAGCCCTGCTGGAAGTGGAGGTGGAAATCACCGCCGTTCTGGGTACGGCCATGATGCCGATATCACAGATCCTGAAACTGGGTCGTGGTGCCGTCGTTGAATTGAATCGTAATGTAGGCGAAGATATTGAAGTTCATGCCAATAACCGGATGGTCGCCAACGGTGAGGTTGTCGTTGTCGATGACCGGCTGGGCGTTAATCTGACAGATCTTATCAAACTGGTAGACGTGCAGAAATCGATCGATGGCGACGGATAGCGATATCAGGAGAACGGCCAGTTTGCTGGTCGAACAATATGGCGAAATGGCTCCGGCTGGTGCCAAGATCAAGGCCGACCATCTGGATGCCAATGGTGACCGTGCGGGACGCAGGGTCTGGCTCAGGGTCGCCCGGGCAACGGAAGAACTGCTGTCTGAAGAGCGCCCGCTGGCAAGCACCCTGCACTGACCCTGATCCCGATCAGGGTTTCAGAATCAGGCTGTTGCCCCTGACTTCATATCCCGACAATCGCTCCAGAAAGCTCATACCAAGCAATGATCTGCTGATCTCGGCGCTGTTCACGGATGCGCGCACATCACGGACATTCAACGGACCGATGGATATGGTGCCGAGCCGCACGGGCGCGCCATATACGGTGCCATTTGCTGTTCGATAGGTTTTTGTGAACTTCAGGGTGTCCAGATCATACCCCATGCGTTTGGCATCGGCTGGACTGATCACGACATCACTGGCTCCGGTATCGACAAGAAAGGTAATTTCCGTTCCGTCAACATCGGCCCTGACGACGAAGTGACCGTTCGATGCCATACGGATGACGACATCTCCGCCTTCAATCCGGGCACGGTCGGGGGTCAGCTCACCGAGAAGCCGGTTATAAACGCTGCGGGCTTCATCGCGAAAACTGTAGATCGTGAATATCCCCAGTCCCAGGACAATCCAGATCGACGCATAACGGATAACCGGCACAGTTCTGAACCGCCTGCCGATCAAAGCCGACCCGCCCAGCACGGCCAGCAGGGCAAGGCTGTAGGTCAACCTGATTTGTGAATCGCGATCCGACAGACTGCCGGGAAACTCAACGCTGAGAAATACAATCAGGGTGGCGACGGCGCCAATGGCGACCATTCCCCAGACAATGGGCGGGATTTTCACTCAACGCTCCACACATTCAAACACGCTGGTTCGCGTCTGAAGAAACAGCGTTGTCGCCTGTGACGCTGCCGGCAAGGTCTGCACATGGCGGGCCGCACGTCCAAAGGTATCGCAGTGCTTGTCGGCCGCCGACTGGGCAATGGCAAAGCTGTTTGCCGGGTGTTCGACTGAAACCTCCTTGCCGTCTCCCTGAACCGCGCAGGAAGAAACGGCAAGCCACACGGCAAAAACAATTACAGTGCGTAGTGTCAGAATTGAGTTCATCGTCAATAGGCTCCCCCGGCGGGCGGCGCATCATCGTCGCTCGGGTTGTAGTATTCCTGCAATCCTTTGTAGACGGCCCGTGTCGCGCCGATCAGCAGAACGATGGCAAACGCGTTAAACGCCAGCTCGCTAATCGACCAGCCATCAGGAAATTCGCGAAACCGCTCCAGACCGGAAACTTCAATGCCGAACAGCCACAGGAAGGCGAGCGACAGCAGCGCCCCGCAAATCAGTGAAATCACGCCCATTGTCAGGTTTCCCGGCTGGTTCATCGTATTCTCGCACTTCCCTTTGGATTCGCCACAGATTTTCCACAGATGACACCTGTCGGCAACACCGCCATATCGTCCTTTTCCTGCCCGATAACATGGCTCATGTCAGGCGAAAAATCCAGGACTCCCGGCAACTTTCCGGGCCTGACTTGATATAAATCAAGACAAGCTGCATACAAGATGATGTAGTTTTGTAACACTTGGACATCAAATTCTGGTGTTTTGACATATTCCTGACACATCTCCTTGCTAATTTTAGGATGTCGAAGTTGAAAACAACAGATTAGGGAACGAGATCATGTGGACCCATAATCGTCGCAGACTTGTAAAAGACCTGAATGAAACCGCTCTCGGGCTGATCGAGGAAGCAGAGTACGCCTCTCCTGAACAGGCCCGCGAACTGGTTGAACTAGCCAGCACCCTTGACCGCCTGCGGGTGTCATTTGTGCGAAGCCGAAACCGGCCCTTCGTCAGCGCACCCTGTATCAAGGCGATGCCGGCAAATTGTGCCTGACCGCTCCCGAGATATGATGGCTTGATCCCGGTCAATTCCCCTGCCCGGTTTCAGACGTAATCTGGGAGTCTTTCAAGAAACCCGGCCCGAAAAAAGGGGAATGATTTGAACACCAGCCTGATCGGCCACAATTCAGCCGATATCACACTAACCGTTGAGGTCCGACTGTTTAACAGCCTTGCCAGGTTCCTGCCCAAACAGCAACGAAACCCGATACTGGCGTTCCAACCCGGCAGCACCATTGCTGACATTCTTGAACGCATGAATATCCCCGAATCAGAAGTATTTCTGGCGCTGTGTAACGGACGCGATGTGACGCCCGGCCTGGATAGCGGCATCTGCACGGAATATCAGTTTGACGAAGGTGACGTCATCGCCCTTTCCGGCCCGGTCCCCTACAGTTGGGGATATGGTGCCCCGGTGGTCTAATGTGCTTGATGCGAAAAGTGAGAATGCAAAATCGGGTTTCCTGTCCTTCAACGTCAGACTTGCCCCATATATTCAGACTTGCCTCATATATTGAGAGTAAAATGCCCGAGTCCCCTGCAACTGCAGACACAAACTATTTAAGAGAAAGACGGAGTCCGGGTTGGACCAGAGAGGACAGTCATCAGTGCAACTGCGTTGCACTGATGACGGCCAGTATCTCCATTTAGTTTAGCGCGGTTTTTTCGACGCAAACATGTCGGCGAAGAAGTCGACCATTTGCGAAACCATTTGATCAGCGCGTCCTTGCGTCATGGCGATGGAGAGCGCCTGTTTTGTCCCTTGCGACATCAGGCTCGGCACGCCGGCATCGTCGGCCATGGTGGCGTAATAGCCGACATCCTTGCGGGCGTTCTTGATTGCAAAAGCGAGCGCATCCGGGTTGCCGTCTACCGCATAGCCTTTGACGAAGTCCATCATGCCGGAATGCAGCGGGCCAGCGGCCATCACGTCGTACAGTGTTTGTCGTTTAACTGAAGCAAGATCGGCCATTGCAAAAGCTTCCGCCATGGAGTTTGCCACAGTCATACCAAAGAAATTGTTGATCAGTTTTACAGTATGTCCCGCACCGAGCGGCCCGAGATGGAAGACGTTTTCGCCGAGATCATCAAGCACAGATTTGACCAGATCGAACACCTCCCTGTCGCCCGCTCCCATGATGTTGAGCAAACCGTCTACAGCGTGCGCAGGTGTACGCCCAAGCGGGGCATCCATGTAGCCTGCACCAACAGCTGCGACCTCAGCGCCCAACGCACGGGTTGAAGCGGGAAGGGATGTACCGAAATCGATAACCGTTTTTCCTTCCGACAATCCGCCGATCACGCCATCTGCTCCACGCATCCGCGCCTCGACCGATGCCGAGGTGTCCATGCAAAGCATGATGATATCGCTGGCTTGCGCCAACGCGCGAGACGTCCTGAATTCGGTCGCACCGCGGGCGATTGCAGAATCCACATTGACACGACTGCGGTTGGCAATCACGTTGAGCGCATAACCTTGCGCCTGCAGGCGTTGCACCATGGCGTCACCCATCAGGCCGAGGCCGATAAATCCTATTGTAGGTTTGGTCATATTACTGATTTCACTTTCTTATAATTTAAAATGGGCCGAGCTGCCGGTTGCTTCTGACGTAGACGGGCCAGAACCGATTGCAGCCTCAGCTGTTTGGTGGGTGTTGCGCACAACATACCCGGATTGTCGCTTTGGGTCATCATGATTAGCGTCATGGCCTTGGTCAAACCCCATCGACGGGTCCATGTGCATATTCGATCAAAATATGTTATGGTTGCGCCACTGACGGACATTGGGTCCGGTTGAGGAGGGCTGTTGTATGAAAACACTGACAACGTTTACGGTCGCACTGTTCGCGGCATCCTTGATTGCACTGGCGGGTCCCGCCAATGCCGGTGGGGATTGTGGTTGGGGTCATTCCACCAAAACCGCAGAATCCTCCACCCCGATTATAGCCGAAGGTACGACACCGCAGACGCCTGCGCCGTCACCAAGCGGCTGACCGGGCACTGCCATCGGGGTTTCCCCGAAAACTGAGCAGTTACCAATAAAAAAGCCCCTGAAAACAATCTGTTTTCAGGGGCTTGAATGGTACGCCCGACAGGATTCGAACCTGTGACATCCTGATTAAAAGTCAAGCGCTCTACCAACTGAGCTACGGGCGCCTAAGCTGCGCGGGAAGATAAGGTCGCGTGCGGGAGGGGTCAATCCCTTTTTGACCCTTTTGGAGACTTGTCAGGTATTCTTTTACGCTGGAGCATGTCTTCCTTATTCGGAACCGCTGAGACACGGGCTCCGGTTCACCGGCAAGGAAGAGCGTGCGCCGCGATGTGAGCGTATCGCAAGCGCAACCTGACGAAGTCCGGAGCGCCGGAGCCCGTGCCTTTGGTCAGTTTTCCGGCCCACCCGCGTCGTCGTGAATGCTTGATGATGCCCCGCATCACCTGCGCATCCGCTCCTGTCGGGCAGGCCGGAAAATCGATCTCGGCGAATCCGAATAAGGGAGACATGCCCCAGGGTCGGCAATCAGGACAGATTGTACTTCGCCCGCACCGCCGTCTTGACGCGGGGCGAGACAAAATGACCGATATCGCCGCCCAGGGCACCGATTTCCTTGACGAAACGCGAGGCAATAAACTGGTGCGTCTCCGATGCTGTCAGAAATACGGTTTCCACTTCCGGATTGAGGCGTCCGTTCATACTGGCCATCTGGAACTCGTATTCGAAATCGGAAACAGCGCGCAATCCGCGTATAATAATCGACGCACCAACACTGCCGACGAAATCCATCAGCAGGGTGTCGAAAGGCAACACCTCAACACGCGACGGCAGGCCGTTGCCGCTTGCTTCAAGCTCGACACGCAACATCGATACCCGTTCCTCGAGGCTGAACAGGGGGTCCTTGCCAACATTTACGGCGACCGCAACAACCAGACGGTCAACGATACCCGCAGCACGCCGGATGACATCCATATGGCCATCGGTTACCGGGTCGAACGTGCCGGGATAAACTGCCGAACGCTCCGTCATTGCGGATCTCCTTCCCCGTCAATATCTGAGTCTCCTGCCTCTCCCGCAGCTTGTTCAGGCGCAGCAGATATTGGTACCCCTGCGGAGTCAGACCCGTCGGTGCCCATATCTGCGTCTGCATTTGTGTCCGCACCCTCATTCTCCTCGTCGTCATCGACATCGCGCAACCGGCTGACGGACACCACACGTTCGTCATCCGACGTATTGAACACGCTGACGCCGCGGCTTGATCGCCCGACAACACTGATCTGGGCGACAGGACAGCGGATAATCTGCCCGCCATCACTGACCAGCACAATCTCATCCGTATCAACGACGGTGAAGGCGGCGACGATCTTCGAAGATTTTCCCTTGCTCCGGCCAAGTTCGATACCGGTAATGCCCTGCCCGCCCCGACCGGCAATGCGATACTCATAGGCCGATGTCCGCTTGCCCATACCATCTTCGGTCAGGGTCAGGATAAATTCGCCTTCTTCGGCCATTTTCCGGAACTGCGGGTCATCCAGTTTGGCTGCCAGTTGCTGATCCCGGGCTTTGTCTTCGGCACGGTCTTCATAGTCACTACCTGCCAGCCGGCGACCAGCATTCACCGCCTGAAGGTAGTCATCGCGCAATTCGGTGCTGACTTTGACATGACGGACGACCGACATGGCAATAACATCATTGTCCTTGGCAAGTCGCATCCCGCGCACGCCGGTCGATGTCCGTCCGGAAAACACCCGAACGGCGGTAACCGGGAAGCGGATAACCTTTCCGCCGGATGCCAGCAGCAGGACATCATCGTCCTCCGTACAGGTCCGGACCCGGACCAGACGGTCACCTTCTGCCAGCTTCATGGCAATCTTGCCGTTGGATTTGACGTTGGTGAAATCAGACAGCGAATTGCGACGAACGTTTCCGGTGGCGGTGGCAAACATCACGAAAAGATCAGCCCAGCTGTCCTCGTCCTCGGGCAGCGGCATCAGCGTCGAAATGGTTTCTCCATCATCAAGCGGCAAAAGATTGATCAACGCCTTGCCGCGGGCCTGTGGTGTGCCGAGCGGCAGTTTGTAGACCTTGGTTTTGTAAACCATGCCGGTCGATGAGAAGAACAGAACAGGGGTGTGGGTGTTGACGATAAACACCTGTTCGACATAATCCGCATCACGGGTCGCCATACCGGACCGGCCTTTGCCGCCCCGGCGCTGGGCGCGGTAAGTCGACAGCGGCACACGTTTGATGTAACCCGCGCCGGTCACCGTCACCACCATGTCCTCGCGCTGAATCAGGTCCTCAATGTCGTGTTCGAACTCGCTTTCGATAATCGTCGAACGGCGATCCGTGACGAACTGGTCACGAATTTCAACAAGCTCTGTGCGCAACATCGCATAAAGCTTTTCGCGCGACCCGAGAATGGAGAGGTATTCGGTAATTTGATCGCCGAGAAGCTTGAGATCGTTGCCGATCTTGTCGCGCTCAAGCCCGGTCAGGCGATGCAGACGCAGCTCAAGAATGGCCCGCGCCTGGGCTTCGGAAAGTTTGTATTTTCCATCGACAACCCGGTGTCCCGGTTCATCAAGCAGTTTGATCATGGCTTCGACATCTGCTGCCGGCCAGTCACGTTCCATCAACTGGGCGCGCGCCGTTTGTGGATCTACGGCAGCGCGGATCAGTTTGATGACCTCGTCAATGTTGGCGACTGCAACTGCCAGACCGGCCAAAACATGCGCCTTGTCGCGGGCCTTGCCGAGCTCATAGATGGTCCGCCGGCGAATGACTTCTTCGCGGAAATTAACAAAGGCGACGATGATTTCGCGCAAATTCATCAATTTTGGCTGGCCGCCATCAAGCGCCAGCATGTTGACCCCGAAACTGGTTTGCAGCGGTGTAAAGCGGAACAGCTGCGCCAGCACCACATCCTGCTCGGCGTCGCGTTTCAACTCAATGACCACCCGCACCCCGTCGCGATCGGACTCATCGCGAAGATCGGAAATGCCTTCAATTTTCTTGTCGCGCACGGCTTCGGCCATGTTTTCCAGCATCCGCGACTTGTTGACCTGATAAGGCACTTCATGAACGATGATGGCGAAGCGGTCTTTGCGGATTTCCTCAACCGATGTGCGCCCGCGCATGACAACCGAACCACGCCCGGTGTGAAGCGCCTTCAATATCCCCTGCCGACCGAGAATCAGGCCACCTGTCGGGAAATCCGGGCCCTGGACATAATGTTCAATCATTTCGTCAATGGTGATGTCCGGATTGTCGATATAGGCACAGCACGCATCGACAACTTCACCCAGATTGTGCGGCGGAATATTGGTTGCCATACCGACGGCGATGCCACCTGCCCCGTTGACCAGCAGATTGGGGTAGCCAGCCGGCAAAACCACGGGTTCGCTAACCGACTCATCATAGTTGGGGCGGAAATCGACGGTTTCCTTGTCGATGTCTTCGAGCAGGGTATGCGCTGACTTGGCGAGACGGGCTTCGGTGTACCGCATGGCCGCAGCCTTGTCACCGTCCATCGAGCCGAAGTTCCCCTGCCCGTCAATCAGCGGCAGACGCATGGAGAAGTCCTGCGCCATACGCACCATCGCATCGTAAATCGCCTGATCGCCATGCGGGTGATATTTACCCATGACATCACCGACGATACGCGCAGATTTGCGATACGGTTTGTTATATTCGTAGCCGTTTTCCTTCATCGAATAGAGGATTCGGCGGTGCACCGGCTTCAATCCGTCGCGCACATCGGGCAGCGCCCGGGAGACGATTACGCTCATCGCGTAATCGAGATACGAAGAGCGCATTTCGTCTTCGATGGAAACCGGTGTTATATCAGAATCAGGAGCCCCGGCGGGACCCGTATCGGAAGGAGCTGTCAAAGGATTTTACCGAATAATTTCAAAGGCTTATAAAATAATAAAACGACAGGAAACAGTTCCCTGCCGAGACCTTGAAATTTAGCATTTTTTGCGCCTGCACACAACTACATGGATCGGCGAAAATTCATCTGTCTGTGGCCCTGATCCGGGTCTCAGATATGCGGATTTTTGTCGCTGTGAATCAATTTGAACCAGACGACGGCGGCAAAGGCGATACACATCGGCAAGGCGACGGCAGCATTTACCGCTGACCAGCCAATTGCATCCTGCAATGCCCCTGACGAGAAGCTTGCCGTCGCCACGGTGCCGAACACAATGAAGTCATTGGCCGCCTGCACTTTCGATTTTTCTTCCGGACGGTAGGCTTCCGTCAGGAGCGTCGTGCCGCCGACAAACATGAAATTCCAGCCGAGACCCAACAACACCAGGCCAAGCCAGAAATTGTAAAACTCGATACCCATCATGTTCACCGCCATGCTACCGGCATTCAACAAGGTCCCAGCGACAATGATGTGGAGCACGCCGAATTTCTTGATCAGATGTCCGGTGAAGAAACTTGGTGCAAACATGGCTAGGGCATGAAACTGGATCACGGTCGCCGTATCGTTGAATCCGAACCCGCAGAACTTCATGGCCAGCGGTGTCGCCGTCATTACAAGCGTCATTACCGCATAACCGAACATCGCCGATATCACGGCAACGATAAACACCGGCTGGCGCATGATCTGGCCCAGCGGTCGGCCCTGAATGGAAATGCCGACACTGGTCGGTCGGGGGATGGAAATGCCCTGAAGCATGGCAATCGTGATCATGCTCAGGCAAATGACAACCACATAACCTCCGACGAACAGGATCGGCTCGAACGCATTGACGCTCCATTTTCCGAGCTGCGGTCCGGCGACAGCGGCAAAGACCCCGCCCGCCATAACGTAGGAAATTGCCTTGGCCTTGAAGTTTTCCGACGCTGTATCCGCCGCCGCAAAACGGTAATACTGCCAGAACGCATTATGTGAGCCGATCAGGGCACTGGCCGCCGCAAACAGCCAGAAACTGCCTTCATAGATCGCATAAGACGCAAGTGCTGCCCCACAAACCCCCAGAATCTGACCAACCGTAAAGCCGATCTTGCGACCGACCCTGCCCATAAACAGCGAAGCCGGAATTGTTGTCAGCATGGTGCCGGTAAATTGCAGGGCCAGCGGCAATGTCGCCAGCGACTTGTCGTCGGCCAGCATCTGACCGGCCAGCGCGGAAATTGTAATAACCAGCGATGCTCCGGTCATCGACAGGGCCTGACAGATCGACAGCACCAGAACGTTGCGTTTGGCAAGGCCATTAACAAAGGCAGATTGAGAAGCAACGTCGATCATGAAACGGGTCCGCAATACAAGGTCGGCGAAAAGCCGGACAGCTATATCACAGACTTTCGGGCGAACAAGAAAGGGAATGTATCAGGACAATTCCGGCCGATGCGTCAGGGCGGTGTTAGAACGGAATTTCGTCGTCCAGATCACCGGAACCGCCACCCGTGCCGCCACCGGGTGCAGAACCGCCGCCACTGTCAGGTGCGCCCCAGTCCGGGCCGCTGCCATTGTCCGAAGGCCCGCTGTCGTAGCTGCCGCCACCGCCGCCTTCGCCACGCCCGTCAAGCATGGTCAAGGTGCCGTTAAAACCCTGAAGCACGATCTCGGTGGTATATTTCTCTACCCCGTCATTGCCGGTCCATTTCCGGGTCTGCAGCGATCCTTCAAGATAAACCTTGGAACCTTTTTTAAGAAACCTTTCGGCAATTCCGGCAAGTCCTTCGGAAAATACAACAACCCGATGCCATTCGGTTTTTTCACGGCGCTCGCCGGTCTGTTTGTCTTTCCAGGATTCGGACGTGGCAACGGACAGATTGGCGATTTTTCCGCCGCTTTGCGTGAAGCGGATTTCCGGATCGCGCCCCAGATTACCGACGAGAATAACTTTGTTTACTGAACCTGCCATCTGGCACCCCCTGCTGAAAAATCTGGTCGCACTTTACAACCTCGACAACGACGCTTCCAGCCACGCACTGTTCAAATCAGTGGATAAGTCCGGATTTTTTCAACTTGGCTGGATCGGTGGGGAATTGCGGGATTTTGTAATAAACTGGCGGACCGATTCGAGAATAGATTCGTCGTCTTCATCAAGCTTGATCAGTGCCAGAACACCGACCTCGACCAGTGCCATTCCCCAGACATACTGATTGACGCCCTGCCCCTGAAACTGCTCAAGCGCCGCGGACAGGATAATATCCGACTTCTCAAAGTCCGCGTCCATAGTCTCGCTCATCGGTTTTCCTCTTCATCAATATGGGCAAATAAAGAGCGCTACGAGACGGGGTCATCGTAGCGCCAAGTCCTGTAACCTGATTTACGACGGCGGCTGGGTCGGGATCAAGCCCATGGCATAACTAATCATGAATAACACAACCATTATGCCCAGAATTCCTGCCGTCCAGATATAGGTCTTTTTGTCATCCTGTGTCATGTTCGTCTCCTTTTCCTGAACGCCGCGCGGCTACAAGGGTTAAGAGACGTCTCAACGACCCCGAGTATAACACAATTTTGCTCAAATTTCGAGAGGCGGCGGGTTACGATCGGGGATTCCCGATCAGGGACGCGATCTCGCTGCAGTTTTCGACCTTGCCATCGCAACAGTCCTCAAGCATGAAACGAACCAGATCGCCCATCGCATCAAGGTTGGTGGCATAGTGAATTTCTCTCTGGTGGCGAGTCGATTTCAACAGGCCTGCACGTTTGAGCACGCCCAGATGTCCCGACAGTGTGGAGGGCACAATATCAAGCCGCCGGGAAATCTCGCCGACCGGCAGCCCGTGCGGCTCTTCCCTGACCAGCAGACGATAGATCGCCAGACGGGACTCCTGCGCAAGCGCGGTAAAGGTTTCGACAGCGCGTTCCTGATCCATATAACGTTAATATCCGAAATATCGAATTATGCAATGCTGTCGGTATTCCTCGCAACGTTCACGTCGACGTTGACTGTCTCTTTTGAGCGAAAAGGAATCGGTGATCAGAGGTTAAGGTTTCTTACGGTGATGACCCGTTTCGGACTCTGTCTCTGCAATTTCTTAAAATTGGATAGAGGCATCGCTATCTACCCATCATCATTAGTTTCATCTGGTAAAATGGTAGCAAGTTCGTCTTCCACGTCGAGCCCAAAGGACGCAGCAATCTGCGCAATGTGAATCCCAAATACACCCCTAAGCTCGCCTAGCGCCCCCATGAATACCCAGCTTGCCCAATGACCATGCGCTGCACCTGAATCAATTATTTCCGGCCGAACGCCTACGGTATTTAGGAACTTTCTGCATGCCGCACGTAATGCACGTAAGGAATCGGCAAGCTCAGTATCTTTCTCAAGTGACTGGAGTTCTTTAGTAAGGTAAGAACGAATCTCCTGAACCGACCTAACGCAGTGATCTGGTAATTCCATCTCCGAAGGGACGAAAAGAACACGGCGGTCTTCAAGAAAAGTTACTATGCGTTCGGCTGTCTTTACCGACGGTTCTGGAGGGTTCCACGACACCCCAAAAACTGGTGAACTGAATCCTGTAAGACGTGCAATAATCTCTTTAAAGCGCATGTTCCCACTCCCCAAGCACAGGCTAAATCTGACGATACCTCACTTACGGCTTCGTGTCTGCTTGTGGCACCCCCCAGTCCAAATACGGCGACAACCCTTTCCACCAGTTCAGAAAGCATACCGGCCTTGACCGGGTGAATTCCAATCCGGCTTCGCACGGCGCAGGCTTGTAGAGGATTCCGGTTAATTGGTGAACGCGCCAAATGCCGGGTCAGGATACCGGGCGGCAATCCGACGTAAAACAATTTGACATTTCGGCAATTGCCGTTATATCGAATTAATCGATTATTCATTCAAGGAAACAATCATGACCATCGTTACCGTTTACGATCCACCGCAGTGCTGCACAACCGGGGTATGTGGCCCTTCCGTTGACCCCAGGCTGGCTCAATTCGCCGGTGACCTTGAATGGTTAAAAAACCGGGGCGTGACCGTACAGCGTTATAACCTCGCCCAGGAACCGGGACAGTTTGTCGAGAACAGCATCGTAAAAGCGTTTCTTGACCGCTCCGGCGAAGACGAGCTGCCGGTTATTCTGGTTGGCGAAGACCTCGCCTCCAGCGGACGGTTCCCCGATCGCAATGAGCTTACGCAAATGACCGGCCTTGAAATGGATAAGACGACGGCTGAACCCGCACCTTCCGGCAACGGCTGTGGCTGCGGCTGATAACGGCACAACATTTCACCATCAACATCAGGACTGAGCATGTTTGACGATCTTCCAAAGTTCATTTTTTTCACCGGTAAAGGCGGCGTTGGCAAAACGTCTCTTGCCTGCTCAAACGCTTTGAACCTTGCCGACAACGGCAAAAAAATCCTTCTTGTCAGTACCGACCCGGCGTCCAACGTCGGTCAGGTGTTCGACACGACCATTGGCAATCAGATTACGCCGATCAGGGACGTTGCCGGTCTTGATGCCATCGAGATCAATCCGGAAGAGGCGGCTGAACAGTACCGCGAGCGTATCGTCGGGCCGATGCGCGGTGTTTTGCCGGAACAAACGCTGAAAAGCATCGAAGAGCAGCTTTCCGGTGCCTGCACCACAGAGATCGCCGCCTTTGATGAATTTACCGGCCTTCTGACCAACACCGGACTTGTCAGCCAATACGATCATGTGGTGTTCGATACGGCCCCGACCGGCCACACCATTCGCCTGCTGAAACTGCCGGGGGCATGGACCGGGTTTCTGGAAACCGGCACCGGTGATGCGTCCTGCCTTGGGCCGCTCGCCGGTCTTGAAAAACAGCGCGCACGTTATGCGGCGGCTGTTGAGCGGCTTGGTGATGCCAATATGACCCGGCTTATTCTTGTTGCCCGCCCGCGTCGCTCGGCGATGGTCGAACTGGCCCGCACATCCCGAGAACTTGCCGGCATTGGTATCAAAAATCAGCACCTCGCCATCAATGGCCTGATGCCGGAGGATGACCAGTCTGACCCGCTTGCAACCGCGTTGAGCCAAAAGGATCAGGCGGCGCTGGCGTCAATGGAGCCGGAGCTGGCAAGGCTTCCCCGCAACATTTTTGCACTGCGCTCGGAAAATCTGGTTGGCAAAGACGCCCTCAGACGTTTTGCCTCACAGGCTAATGAAACGGTCACACCGGAAAGCGAAATTGACGTCCGGAGTGGAGCCCAGGCAGGCCTGCCGGCGCTTGGCACCCTGATCGGCGATATGGAGCAGCGCGGCAAGGGGCTGATCATGTTTATGGGCAAAGGCGGTGTCGGCAAAACGACCATGGCGGCCGCATTTGCAACCGAGCTGGCGGCGCGCGGGCACGATGTTTTGCTGACGACGACCGACCCGGCCGCCCACCTCGCCGAAACGCTGGGCCAGGACCTGCCGCACCTGACGGTCAGCCGAATTGACCCGGAAGTGGAAATCGCGCGTTATCGTGAACAGGTTTTAAGCACCAAGGGCAAAGATCTGGATGCAGAAGGCATTGCAATTCTGGAAGAAGACCTGCGCTCGCCCTGTACGGAAGAAATCGCCGTCTTTCAGGCTTTTTCCCGGGCCATCCGCGAGAGCACCAGAAAATTTGTCGTCATGGATACCGCCCCGACGGGACATACCCTGCTTCTGCTTGATGCCACCGGTTCTTACCACCGGGATATCGTTCGCCATTCCGGATCAGACGGCCACCCGGGCAAACTGATCACCCCGATGATGCGCCTTCAGGACCCGGAACAAACCAGTATTGTCATCGTCACTCTGCCGGAAACGACCCCGGTTCTGGAAGCCGAGCACCTTCAGAACGATCTTCGTCGCGCCGGCATTAATCCATCGAGCTGGATCATCAATTCCAGCCTGTCGGCATCTGAAACGAAGCACCCGCTTCTGCGGCGTCGGGCACGTTCCGAAATCGACCAGATATCGAAGGTTCGCGATACCCTGGCTGAACGCTTTGCCGTCGTCCCCATGCAACGCGAAGAACCGGTCGGGGCGACAAAGCTGCGCGCGCTTTTTGAAAGCCCGCGTCATCATGCCTGAGAGTACGCCCGATCAATGGCCAACACTGGCCCAGGTCAGGGACGCGGCCGAGGCGCTGGACGGCGTCGCAACTCGGCAATGACGGGAACATCAGAATGATACGCAGACTCTTTGCCGAATGGATTGGCACTTTTTCGCTGCTGGCGACGGTCGTCGGTTCCGGCATCATGGCGGAGCGGCTGGCGGGTGGAAACATCGCCATTGCGCTGCTCGGCAATACCATTCCGACCGGCTCCATCCTGGTCGTGCTGATCATGGTGTTCGGCCCGATCTCCGGGGCGCATTTCAACCCGGCGGTCACCCTCGCCTTCGCTATCCGCAAGGAAATTGCCGCGCGGGAGTCCATTTTGTATGTGCTGGCACAAATTTTTGGTGGCATCTCCGGGGTGCTGGTTGCCCACGTGATGTTCGACAATGTGCTGATTGATCCATCGACCACGGTTCGCACAGGCTTGGGGCAATGGGTCGGTGAATTCGTTGCCACCTTCGGGCTGATCGGCACGATCCTTGGCTGCCTGAAGGCACGACCAGAAGCGATCCCCTTTGCGGTTGGCCTGTACATCACGGCCGCCTACTGGTTCACCTCATCGACCTCATTCGCCAACCCGGCGGTAACCATCGCGCGGGGGTTCTCCGATACCTTTGCCGGGATTCAGCCGGAAAACGTTGCCGCGTTTATCGCTGTGCAATTGATCGCGGCGCTTCTGGCAACAGTGTTTTTCAACTGGTTACTGGAAGAAAATGCCGAGACCGCGTAGGTTTTGAGACGACAGGAAACGCAGGGTATGGCAAATACGGGTCCAAAATTTTTGTTTGATGAAGACATAGACCGACGTTCCGTTCCGGCGCTGAAGGTTCATCCCATGGTGCTCGGAGAGAACAGCGAGAACCTGTTCGCCGCCGGGGTCGCCGATATGGATTTCAAAGCGCCACCGGTTGTACTGGAGGCGTTACAAAAGCGGCTTGATCACGGCGTCTTCGGGTATGAAGCCGTGCCGGAGGGATTATTTCCAGCCCTCAGCAGATGGTTATCCGTCCGCCACGGCTGGTCCATCAATCAGGACCATATTCTTCGCGCCCCCAATATCCTCAATGCGCTCGCCATTGCGGCCTCCGTTTTCACAAAACAAGGCGATGGCATCATTGTTCAGCCGCCGGTGTTTTTTGATTTCTTCGACATCCTCCGTGAAAACCATCGGAAACTGGTCGCCAATCCCCTGATTTTGCAAGACGGGCGATACCGAATGGATTTCGAAGACCTTGAGCGCAAGGCATCCGAGCCCCGGACAAAGATGATCTATCTGTGCAATCCTCATAACCCGGTTGGCCGGGTCTGGACCGGCGATGAACTCAGAACGCTTGGCGATATCTGTGCGCGGCATGGCGTTCTGGTCGTGGCGGATGAAATTCATGGCGACATTACATTTTCAGACCATACCTACACACCGTTTGCCTCGTTGGGGGCCAATTACGCAGACAACAGCGTCACCTGTCTTTCCCCGGCGAAAAGCTTCTACATTGCCGCCTGCTGCTCGGCGTTCACGGTGATCTCCAACGACGACCGCCGCAAAGCGTTTCAGGCTGAGAACAGCCGATTGACGGTAAACAAAAATAATGCCTTCGCCAGCGCCGCCATGGAGGCTGCCTATAGCGACGGGGCGGCATGGCTGGATGACGTGCTTGGCTATCTTGAAAGAAATGTTGATCTGGTCAGACACCGCCTGAACGATATTTCGGAGGTTCAAATGATCGAACCCGAAGGTACGTTTTTAGTGTGGCTGGATTTCCGGGCGCTTGGATTTACACCGGAAGACCTGACCGTTTTTCTCAGAGAAAAAGCAAGGTGGGCGGTAACGCGCGGACAGGCGTTTGGTCCCGAAGGTGAAGGCTTTGCCCGGCTCAACATTGCTTGCAGATACGCTCGCCTTAGTGCCGAACTCGATAATCTTGAAAATGCGGTTACCGGAAAGTTGAGCAAATCCTGAAAAGAGGTTTTTCGTCCGCCTTGGCGGCAATTGCTGACAAGAACGATTATTGCCCGGACGCCCCATAACGGCACTTGGCGGACCAGGTCAGGTATCGATGTTTGTGTCAATCAATGCGTGGAAAACCGAAGTGCCGACTGGATTGTTTTATGTTCCAGTTCGACCTTTGAAATGCGTTTAATCCCTTCAATTATCAGTTATGGCAATATGCAGGGTCTTTACCTGACGCACAAAGCAGACTATCTCTGATCGTTTCAGGTCTGTGGAGGAACAGCATTGGTTTCGACGGGTAAGATTGTCGTTCGTGGCGCACGGGAACACAATTTGAAGAACGTTGACGTGGAAATCCCGCGCGACAGTCTTTCGGTGATCACGGGCCTCAGCGGGTCCGGCAAGTCTTCGCTTGCGTTCGATACAATTTATGCCGAAGGGCAGCGCCGCTACGTGGAAAGCCTGTCGGCTTACGCGCGCCAGTTCCTTGAGCTGATGCAAAAGCCGGATGTCGATTCGATTGAGGGCCTGTCGCCAGCCATTTCCATCGAGCAGAAAACCACCTCGAGAAACCCGCGCTCGACCGTCGGCACAGTTACCGAAATCTACGATTATATGCGCCTTCTGTTCGCCCGCACCGGCGTTCCCCATTCACCAACCACCGGCCTGCCGATTGAAAGCCAGACCGTCAGCCAGATGGTTGACCGGGTGATGACAATGGAGGAAGGCACTCGCCTCCTGCTGCTGGCTCCCATCGTGCGTGGGCGCAAGGGAGAATACCGCAAGGAATTGCAGGATCTGGCGCGGCGCGGTTTCCAGCGTGTGCGTATTAATGGCGAATTGTATGACATCGAAGACGCGCCGACGCTCGACAAGAAATTCAAACACGACATTGAAGTCGTGGTCGACCGGGTCATCGTCAAGGACGGCATCGAGCAGCGCCTGGCTGACAGTTTCGAGACCGCGCTCAGCCTTGCCGATGGCATCGCTTTTGTCGACGACGCCAGCCTGAAGGCAGATAACATCAAGAAACCGGCGAAAAAAGGTGGCATTAAGGACCACGTCCCGGAAGGACGCACGGTATTTTCCGCCAAATTCGCCTGCCCGGTTTCGGGCTTCACGATTGACGAGATCGAACCGCGCCTGTTTTCCTTCAATAATCCGTTCGGAGCCTGCCCGGCCTGCGATGGCCTGGGTACGGAAATGTATTTCGATGCCGAACTGGTCGTCCCCAACGAAACCCTGTCCCTGCATCAGGGCACGCTGGCCCCCTGGGCCAACTCGTCATCACGTTACTACGGCCAGACGCTTGAATGCCTCGCCGAACATTACGGGTTCGAGCTGACGGCACCGTGGTCAAAGCTGTCGAAAAAACATCGCGAGATCATCCTGTTCGGGACCGGGCGCGAAGACGTCATCATGCGTTATCACGATGGCTCCAAATCATATGAAATCACCAAACCCTTTGAAGGTGTCATCCCCAATATGGAACGGCGCTGGCGGGAAACCGATTCAAACTGGGTACGCGATGAGTTGTCGCGCTACCAGACCGTGACCCAGTGTTCGGTATGCAATGGTTACCGGCTGAAACCCGAAGCGCTGGCGGTCAAGGTTAATCGCCTGCACGTTGGTCAGGTTGTCGAAATGTCGATTGACGAGGCGCGGGACTGGTTTGAAAAACTCGACAGTAAACTGACCGAGAAACAAAGCCAGATCGCCTATCGAATTTTGCGTGAAATCAATGAACGGTTGAATTTCCTCTCCAACGTTGGTCTTGAATACCTCACCCTCAGCCGCTCATCCGGCACCTTGTCCGGTGGCGAAAGCCAGCGCATCCGCCTGGCATCTCAGATCGGTTCCGGACTGACCGGTGTGCTGTATGTGCTGGACGAGCCGTCCATCGGCCTCCATCAACGTGACAATGCGCGCCTGCTGGAAACCCTGAAACGCCTTCGCGATATCGGCAATACGGTTATTGTTGTCGAACATGACGAAGATGCCATCCGGGTCGCCGACTACCTGATTGATATCGGCCCGGGTGCCGGTATTCACGGTGGTCAGGTGATTGCTCATGGCGCCCCGGAAGACGTCATGGCGACGCCGGAAAGCCTGACCGGACAGTACCTGACGGGCATGCGCCAGATCGACATTCCAAAAACCCGGCGCAAGCACAAACGCGGACATCATCTGACCCTGAAAGGGGCGCGCGCGCATAACCTGCAAAAAGTCGACGTCAAGTTCCCGTTAAGCACCTTTACCTGCATTACCGGCGTATCGGGCGGCGGCAAATCAAGTCTGGTGGTCGAAACACTCTACAAGGCGCTGGCCCGTCGTCTGCATAATGCCCGCCTGCATCCGGGCGAGCACGACAAGCTTGAAGGGGTTGAGCTGGTCGACAAAATCGTCGATATCGACCAATCACCCATTGGCCGCACCCCGCGCTCCAACCCGGCTACCTATACGGGTGCATTCACGCCGATCCGTGACTGGTTTTCCGCCCTGCCGGAAGCCAAGACACGCGGATACAAGCCGGGGCGGTTTTCGTTCAACGTCAAGGGCGGGCGTTGCGAGGCATGCCAGGGCGATGGCGTGATCAAAATCGAAATGCACTTTTTGCCGGATGTTTATGTGCAGTGCGACGTCTGCAAGGGCCAGCGCTACAACCGCGAAACTCTGGAAGTCCGCTTCCGCGACAAATCGATCGCCCAGGTACTGGATATGACCGTCGAAGAAGCATCCGACTTCTTCAAGGCGGTGCCGTCGATCCGCGACAAGATGGAAACGCTCAAGCGCGTCGGGCTTGGCTATATTCATCTCGGCCAGCAGGCGACGACCTTGTCTGGCGGTGAAGCACAGCGCGTTAAACTGGCCAAGGAACTGAGCCGACGGGCGACCGGCAAGACCATCTATATTCTCGATGAACCAACGACAGGCCTGCATTTCGAAGATGTCAAAAAATTGCTGGAGGTTCTCCATGCGCTGGTTGAGCAGGGCAATACAGTAATTGTCATCGAGCACAATCTGGAAGTCATCAAGACGGCGGACTGGATTATTGATCTCGGCCCCGGCGGCGGCACCAAGGGCGGCCACATCGTTGCCGAAGGCACGCCGGAAGACGTCGCCCTGATTGACGCCAGTTACACCGGCCAGTACCTCGCCCCCTATCTGGGTATCAAAACCAAAACCCGGAAAAGTGCCTGAGGCAGGATCGTCAATGGTTTCCCCTTCACATTGCCCGGACGTCACCCCGGAACACCTGAATACCCGCGCCGAAGGCTCGTTTATTGGCTGGATGGGTATCAATTTTCTAACCGTCGAAGATGGAAAACTCACTGCCGAGATGATCGTTGAGCCGCACCACGTCGCGCCAAACGGTTTCCTTCACGCCGCCAGCATCATCGCCCTTGCCGATTCAGCTTGCGGCAATGGCACCATTGCCCACCTGCCGGGCGGGGCGGAAAGTTTCACGACGATCGAGCTGAAAAGCAATCATCTCGGCACCGCGCGTGACGGCACGCTTCATTGTATCGCCACGGCCCAGCATCTTGGCCGCACAACGCATGTCTGGGACGCCACTGTCAGCCACGTCGAAACCGGCAAAACCATCGCGCTGTTTCGCTGTACGCAAATGATCCTGTGGCCGCGTTAGGATTGTTGGGCTGTTACTTCTGGACTTGCCACCCGGAATACTCCGCAGGCCGAACAGGTTCCTCCAAGCTATCTGGCCCCATCGTAGGCATCGCGAAAGTCCTGTGGCGGTGTGGTGATCGCCAGATAGACAAATATTTCCGAACCAGCGTTGGAAATACCGTGAACATCGCCAGCGGGGGTCCGTATGATGTCACCTTGCTGCAGGGGTGCCGTCTCATCGTTCTCCAGCAACAGGGTCGCCATCCCTTGCTCAATGAGCCAGATTTGTTCGGCTTTTTCATGTGCGTGCCGGGCTTGCGTTGATCCAGGCTGCATCGTCACCCGTGTAATTGTCATTTTGGCCTCTGGTGCATTTTCCGCCCAAACAAGCTGCGCCGAGACGACGCCGGGGTTTTGCAAAAATCCGGACTGATCTGATGACAATCGTTGAATGGTCATGGTCTTGATGTTCCTTTCCGCCGGATGTGCAGGAAGTAGTGGGGAACATATCTGCCCGCTTGCCCTCCTCCAACCCCTTCGTGTAGGTTTGCCGCAACAATCAATGAGGACGCCATGCCCGCAGATATCAAAGATACCCTGATCAAGATTCTCGTGTTTTCTTTTGTCATCGGGGTGTTGCTCAGTTTCTTCGAAATCAATCCGAAGGAATTGCTGGCCAATTTTGGCGAGACCGTTCAGGACATCTTCTCTGTCGTCGCGCGGATCATCGAATGGGGCGTCAAATATATCCTTCTGGGCGCCGTTGTGGTCGTGCCGATCTGGTTCATTTTCTTTCTGCTCGGCAAGGCCAAGAAAAAATAACTAAAATATGAAGAAGGTTTGACCTTCCCCTGACGGGCAGGAATAAGCTCATCCCATGCAACGAAAACCACTGCTCTATTTCGCTTTTTTCATTGTCTGCCTGATGGCCATCGGCGGCGGAAACCAGTTGCGTCACTGGCTGGATCCGGAGAACGCGCCCAAGGGCAATTCGCTGTTTATCAGTCTCGGCAAATCGATCAAGGGCGCTGTCCGCTCACATCTCGGCGTCAACGCCGCTGATCCGACCAATGCCAAACTGGTCAAGCAGGGCCGCCTGATCTATGCCGATTACTGTGGCGCGTGCCATGGCCGAAACCTTGAAGGCCAGCCCAACTGGCGCCAGCGAAATCCCGATGACACTCTGCCTGCCCCGCCACATGATGCCAGCGGCCATACCTGGCACCACCCCGACCAGTTGTTGTTCGATTACATAAAAAAAGGCGGACAGGCCCTGGCCCCCGCCGGATTCAAAAGCGCCATGCCGGGATTTGAGAAAGACCTCAGAGACGGCGAAATCTGGGCCGTGCTGTCGTTTATCAAAAGCGCCTGGCCGGAAGAGGTGCAGGTCCGCCAGTCAAGCATGAACCCGAAGGACTAGGGGAGCGGGTTTCTGGCTGGGAGCCTGAGCCCCTGATTGAATCTATTCAACATTCGACAAATAGGGTTTGTAGCGCATGTCGGACTCCAGAATGTGCTCCTCTAACCAGGAGCAAAGGATTCTGACAATCGCGCGGCTGAGGGTTTTACTCATATTTTCCTGGTACGCCACGTATAGCGATTGCAAATCCTCGATAATCTTACGGTGCTCCTCGACGTGATTATGGAAATCAGGATAATCATTTTGCTTCATGAACGTTTCCTCGCGCTGAAAATGCGCCAGCGCCCGGTCTATGAGAACTTTGAGAAGTTGGCTGATCGCCTGTTTGTCACTGCCTGACTGATGGGCTTCATCAATGTGGTTGATCAGACTGAAAATTGTGATGTGATCGGCGTCGAGGCTGTCCACGTCAACTTTATAGTCGCTTGTCCAAATCATCAGAGTCATGATCAATCACCCCCTGTTGTCATCGTCGCCTTCAGTTTAACAGGTTTCTTCTTAACCTTCCTTCTTTGATCGCATCCCGTCAACCAGCAAGCCCGTCAAATCCACGTCCCTGCTCTATTCCGTGCTGCTGTCTGGCCCATCCTCACCTTCAAAATTCACCGCAAACCCCTTGTCATACCGCCGTACCACGCGGCCCTGCCGGTGCTCGAGGATGGTCGAGTCGACTTCAACGTTGTTGCCGATATCAAACTGAACGCGGGAGTCTTCGGTCGCGAAATCGAACTCGACGGCAGCGCCGCTTGAGGAGACGTCTGTCAGGGTGCCATCAAAACTGTCGTCGCCGCTTTTGACCGAGGCCGGTTCATTGACCGGTATGCGTTCATGACGTCGTTTGTTATCAGCCATTTTTGCTCCGCTATTTCATTCCAGTTTCACGCGGCTTTTTCAATGCCGAAAACCCGCTCACCGAAGGCCGGATAGGTCTTGGCGATTTCCGCGCCGATGCTTCTGCGCAGCAGATTGAGTTCGTTTTCATTCGGTTCCGGTGATTGCGGAACATCGTCGGGGATATCGAATTCGAAACCAGTATTGTCGAGAACTTCTTCCAGCGTGTGGCCGGGGTGAACGGATTCCAGACGGAACCGTCCCCGATCTGCGTGAAACGACATCAGGCAAAGTTCCGTGACCAGTGCTTTCGGGCCACCCGGCCGGTAGACATCCGGATCACTTGTGCCGGGCGCGCTGATGAAATCAACGGTTTCAACAAAGACCCGCCGCGTGTGTTCCGGGCGGAACAGGATCACTTTCGGGATGACAAAATACATGTGCGCGGAACCGAACGATCCGGGAAACCGACGCTCGGTTTGAGGGTACGGGCCGGTGCCGACCAGATTGATATTGGCCTGTCCGTCGATCTGCACCCCGCCCAGGAAAAACGCATCGATACGCCCTTGCCCGGCTGCATCGAACAATTCGCGTCCGCCATCAGTGAACGGATTGTTGGCATCGCCATGAATGATCGAGACCCGCAAACGGCCATTGGTTTGAGCCTGCGTCAATAACGCTGCGGCACCCGGAACAGGTGAGGCCGCACCAACGGCGACGTGGCGGACAATCGGATCATCCAGCAGGCGGGCGACGGTGGTAATCAGAAACTCTTCCTTGCGATAAGTCATTCGGCGGCTTCAACTCCAGTCCGAAGGTCTTCCGCAGACAGATAATCAGCGAACCCCTGCTCCGTTCTGGCGGCTTGGGCATAGGCACTGATCGCACTGTCGTCGCGGGTATAAACATCGGCAAGCCCCAGCGGTTTTGCTCCGGATGCCGCTTCGGCGATGGCAGAGATATACAAATTCGGCAAGGTTCCGGCGGCGGTCGCCTCATCATCCAGCAAATCGTCATCGGTGAACCGCTCTACCGTCACCAGCGTTTCTTTTGCCGCATGAGCAAGCGTCATCAGTTCTCGGCGCTTGCCAATCCAGACGTTGCCATTGCGGTCGCCCAGGGGACTGTGGATCAGGGCGAATTCGGGCTGGATCGCGGGGATCAGAACGATTGGGCCATTGCCTTTACCGAGCGGATCATCAACCACGGTCCAGTCATCGCGGTGGTTAAGGATGTCGGAACCGATCAGGCCGCTTAGCGGCATGAACGGCACGCCTTTTTCGGATGCCTGAAGGGCCGTATGAACCGCCGGACAGGTTGAATCCTTCATTATGATCCGGCGTTCCTGAACGGCAGCGGTAAACTGCGGCGCGGTACCATTTTCCCCGAGACTGACGGCAGCCGCTTCGACCGAACGCACACAGCCAGCACCAATCAGCAGATCAACCGCCATGCCGCCGATCGGCACACAGAGAATATCAAGATCGCGGGCCTGACGACGGATCAGGGCGCGCACCAGTTCCACAGGTACATAACTGTATTCCGGCGGCAAGCCGATGAACGCGCCATCCGGGGTTCGGGCGGCCAGGCGCTCGACTGTTTCAATAGAAGTCATAACCCGATGATACGCCGCACACACAAAAACGCCAAGAGGGCAGAATTCAGCTGCCGGGTTTGACGGCCTGCCAATATCGGGTGTTCAAATCGAGCATCAGCGAGTCCTGTTTGATGCCAAGGCATCGGCGCATATTGAAGTAGCGCCCGACCTCGACACGGAATTTGCAAGCCCCGTACATTTCAAGGGCACGCTGAATTCCGGCATCCGACGGATCGAACCTGTTTCCGCCGACGACATCATCCCACAGATTTTCCCGCGCCGCTGTTTCCAGACGGCCGGTTTTCGGCGTCATGTTGACCATCCGGTTGATGATCCGGATGGCTTTCGGTTTGGCATTACTGCCGTCCATCCACTGCGCGGCTTCGGCCCTGAGACTGCCTGTAACATAGGCCAGTTCGCTCTCGGTTATCGGGTCTGGATCACCGGCCACTGACACCGGCACCAGCGACACCCCTTCGGCAACCGACAATTTGGCCTTTTCGGCACCGAGCATCACAAGCGTTCGGGCCTCCATCTCGACTTTCACGGCGGTGAAACTGCGTTCCGCCGTGATCGTCACATAATCAGCGGCTGGCACGGTCCAGACATGACCGCTCGCCGCTGTCAGATGCAATCTGACATCGTCGCGATTGAAGATCGTGTATTTGTCTCCCGAGTTCGGGTCGTCACGCTTCTTTTGCAGGCAGAAACTCGCCAGTTCGACCGAACAGCTCTGGTCGTCACAGGTCAGCGGCAACGGCTCAATGGCGGCGGACACACCAAGAATTTGCGGGGCGGCCAATGCCGGGCCGGCCACAGCGGTCATCATCAAGGCGGTTAGTGAGGCGAACAGTGTAAAAAGAGTACGCATGGCAGTCTCCTTCTCACTCGAATTCCGATGTAATATGGTGCCAGAAACCCCCGAATTGGTCAACGGTCACCCCCGGAATTCTGGTCCCAATTATAAGTATTCGCCCGGCTTTTCCAGCCCCTTGCAGCCTCTGGTGTCCGTGTTGTTGAAGTTTGCCCCGCGGACATCTGCATCTGTGAAATCCGCGTCCATGATCAGCGAACCGTAAAAATTTACATCGCGGAGGTCAGCGCCCCGGAAATCAACGCCTTCCAGATCCGAGTTTTTCATCACCGCGCCGTTCAGCATGGCCCCGCATAACTTGGCATGCGACAGGTTGGTTCGCCATTCTCCACCACCGGCGCGGGCCGAGACGTTGACTTCACTGAATACCGCGCCGACAAGATTGGCCTGCGTCAGATTGGCGCGTTCCAGCTTCGCTCCGCGCAAATCAGCACGCGCAAGAACGGCGCCGCGCAGGTCAGCGAACGACAGGTCAGTCATCAGCAACTCGGCTTTTTTCAACTTGGCTTCCTTGAGCACACAATAGGACAGGTTGCCGGCGGACAGATTGGCACCATCCAGATTGATCCGCGTCAGGTCATGGGCCGACAGATCAGCGCGCACACCTACCTTGCCATTACTCATCACCCAGTCACGGTGTTTGGTCAGAATCTCCTGCAACGGCAGATCCAGATCGTCCAGCCCCTTGGGCAATTTGGCATCACCCATACGGGCCTTCGAAAAATCAACATTATCAATCATCGCACCAATCAGGTCGGCACCCGACAGGTCGGCGTTATCGAGAATGGTGTTGGTGAAAATGGCACCGCAGAAGATCGCGCCGCTTAAGGTGGCATCGGTGAAATCTGCCCCTTCCAGATCACACCCGGTCAGGTTCGACAGCGACAGATTGGCGCGGATGAACTTGGCATTTTTCAGGATGCAGTCCGTCATATCGGTCTGCACCATCACCGAATCGGAAACCTTCACATTGGTCATATCGGCGCGTTTCATGGTCGCTTTTTCCATGCCAGCGGTCGCATCATCATGAACCACGGGCATCAGGTCGCCGCCCTTGGTTTTCGGTTTCAGTAACACCCCGTCGCGCATATCGGCATCAACCAGCGACGCATCGCTGAGGTTGGCACCCGCCAGGCAGGCACCGCGCAGATCAGACCGGTCAAGATTGGCACCTTCCAGGGATGCGAACCGCAGATCGGCGGCAAACAGGTTTGAATCAGAAAGTTTGATCCCGCGAAAATCGCAATGGCACAACAGCGTGCCGACCATTTCGACACGCGACAGGTCGCGGTCGGAAAAATCGAGATACGACAGGTCGTGCATACCCAGATTTGCCCGCGCGCCGCCATTGCGGCCGACCACATAACTTTCGTGCTTGTCGAGAATTTCATCCAGCTCCTGCTGGGAAATTTTCGTCCATTGTTCGGCGACGTCGAATGAATCCTGCAAACTCATTGGACCTCACCGACATTCTGTTTCCGCTTCATGCACCCTCACCTCTGACCAGACCGGCACTTGTGCCAGTCTAGGGCGCTTTAACGTTGCTAGATGTGTCCGGTATCACTATCTTCCGGCGGCCCATGGTTCCTTGTATATCAGGACATAAACGAATGTCGAAGCTCAAACCTGTTCATGTCGTTGGTGGCGGTCTCGCCGGAAGTGAAGCCGCATGGCAGATCGCGTCGAGGAACGTGCCCGTCGTCCTGCATGAAATGCGTCCGGTTCAGGGCACCGACGCCCACCACACCGATGGTCTGGCCGAGCTGGTCTGCTCGAACTCGCTGCGATCCGATGATCACGAATACAATGCCGTTGGCCTGCTGCACGAAGAAATGCGGCGCCTGAACTCGCTGATTATTGCTTCCGCCGACGCTCACAAGGTTCCAGCCGGTTCAGCGCTGGCCGTTGACCGTGACGGCTTCAGCGCCGAGGTAACCCGACGCCTTGAAGAGCATCCGCTTGTCACCATCGAACGCGGCGAAGTCAGGGGGTTGCCGCCCGAAGACTGGGACAGCGTGATTCTGGCAACCGGGCCGTTGACCTCACCGGCGCTGGCCGATGCCATCCGCAGCCTGACCGGTGAAGATGAACTGGCGTTCTTCGATGCCATTGCGCCGATCATTTACAAGGACAGCATCGATTTTTCCAAAGCCTGGTTTCAGTCGCGCTACGACAAGGGCGACGGTGCCGACTACATCAACTGCGCCATGTCGTCGGAACAATATGAAGGTTTCATCAACGACCTGATTACCGGCGAAAAGACGGATTTCAAGGAATGGGAAGAAAACACTCCGTATTTTGAAGGCTGCCTGCCGATCGAGGTGATGGCGTCACGCGGCATCGAAACCCTTGCCTACGGTCCGCTGAAACCGGTCGGCCTGACCAACCCCAACAATCCCGATGTGCGCAATCGCGCCGTAGTCCAGTTACGCCAGGACAATGCCTTGGGCACGCTTTACAACATGGTCGGGTTCCAGACCAAACTGACGTACGGCGAACAGAAACGTGTTTTCAGAACGATTCCCGGACTGGAAAATGCCGAGTTTGCCCGCCTCGGCGGCCTGCACCGCAACACCTTTCTCAACAGCCCGAAACTGCTCGACGATACACTGCGCCTCAAATCAATGCCGCGGCTGCGCTTCGCCGGGCAGATTACCGGTTGCGAAGGTTACGTCGAAAGTGCCGCCGTCGGCCTGATGACCGGGCTGTTCGCAACCGCCGAACGCCTTGAACACCCCCTTTCCAAACCGCCCGAAACAACGGCGCTTGGCGCAATCCTCAGTCATATTTCCGGCGGTGCCATGGCCGACACGTTTCAGCCGATGAACGTCAACTTCGGCCTGTTCCCGCCCCTGGACACAGACCATCTGCCCAAAAAGGAACGCCCGCGGGGACGCGACCGGAAAAGGGTCGTCAGCGGACGGGCGCTGGACGACTTGGGAAACTGGTTGAACCGCCTGAACCGGCAGGCCTAAACTCATTCATCGACCACGTTCAGGAAATCCGATCATGTCCGACCGCCTTATCGAAACCCCGTCGCGTGCCTACCAGAGCTTCCTGAATTTTCCGGTTTGTGAACATCTTGACGACCTCAGGGCCGATATCGCTATTCTCGGCATCCCTTATGGCCTGCCCTACAAGATGGGTGGTGGCGCTAATCCGCAGTCTGGAGGACCATCCGCCATCCGCGCGGCGTCGGATCGTATTTCGATGGGACATGATCGCTGGGATTTTGACATCGGCGGCACGCTGCTTGGCGGCAAGGATGTAAAAGTGGTTGATTGCGGCAATGTCGTGGGTGACGCCTACGACCCAGCCAGACATTATCGGCTGGCCGAAGCAGCGGTCCGGAAAATACTCTCCGCAGGTGCCCTGCCGCTGGTTATGGGCGGCGATCATGGCATCCCGATTCCGGTATTCAGGGCGTTTGACAGCTACGGGAAAGATCAGATCACACTCATCCACATCGACGCCCATATCGATTGGCGCGACGAGATTAACGGCGTCAGCGAGGGTTACTCAAGCCCGATTCGCCGGGCCTCCGAAATGGAGCACATTGGTGACATTTTCCAGCTCGGAATTCGGGGTACCGGCAGTGCGCGCGAAGAGGAATTTCGCTGTGCAGAGGCCTATGGGGCCAACATCATCACCGCCTATGAGATTCATGACAACGGCATGACCGATGTGCTCAACCGTATCCCCGACAACGGCACCTACTACATCACTCTGGATGTTGATGGCCTTGATCCGGCGCTGATGCCGGGCGTACTGGCACCGGTGGCGGGTGGTGTGACGTTTCATCAGGTGCGCAAACTGATCCACGGACTGGTTGGTAAAGGTCGCGTTATCGGCATGGACATTAATGAATTCGCACCTTCCCATGACACGGGTAATGTCGGCGCCGTGACCTGCGGACAGATCATGACCAACCTGATTGGTGCCTGCGTCCATGCAGGATATTTCGATTGAAGGTCAGGACTTCAGTAAAACAACAATACCGAAGGCGGCCATAAACAGGGTCTGGGCAAAATTATAGGAAGGATTGCTGATATGGATAAAAATCCGGTTGCCGACCAGGAAGTAAATTATCGCGGCAATCCCTGCCGTCGGCAAACTGGAAAAGAATATATCATGATGCCCCAAAACGCTCGCCAATAGCAGCATCTGGATCGCACTGAAGGCCAGGTAATAGTGGGCAACCGTATAGCGGATTGCCTCCTTCCCGGTATTGGTTCCACTTGCCAGGATGGCCAACAAGGCGCCACCCAGATTTGTCAGACCATGGACCACTCCCATTGCCAGA
>JAJFIJ010000182.1 GCA_021775105.1 Rhodospirillales bacterium
ATCGCTGATGCTCCTGTTGCCTTTCAGCGGACCCAAAAGGGCCGTTAATTCCTAAAGCGCTTCCGCGCCAGAAATGATTTCAATCAATTCACTTGTGATAACAGCCTGACGTGTCCGGTTATAGGTCAGCGTCAACTTGTCGATCATCTCGCCGGCGTTTCGTGTCGCACTGTCCATAGCGGACATCCGTGCACCGTGTTCTGACGCCGAGCTTTCCAGCATCGCCTGAAATATCTGCACAGCCAGATTACCTGGCAGCAGACTGGCAAGGATTTCTTCTTCTTCGGGTTCGAAGATATAGCTCGCGCTGGGCCCGTTATCGTCTTTGGCATCGTTGTTGTCATTCGCGGCGTCATCACCTGATGCAAACGGGATCAACTGCATCGGTGTGACAATCTGCGTCATCGCCGACTGGAAGCGGTTAAAGACAACCGTGCAAACATCGAACTCCCCGTCTTCGAATTTCCGGGTAATTTTTTCCGCAACGTCGGCACCTTCAGCGTATTCAACGCCTTTTTTACCAACACCGGTCACTACATCAATCACCGCTTCGCCAAGTTCGCGCTTGAGCACGTCGTGGGCCTTGCGACCTACGAACATAACCTTGACGGTTTTGCCGTCTGCGCGCAGTTCCCTGACCATTTTGCGAATTTGGCGCACAATAGAGCCGTTAAACCCGCCACACAGTCCGCGATCCGCCGTAAAGGCAACCAGTAGATGGGTATCATCCTTGCCTGTGCCGGCCAGCATCCTGGGCGCGCCCTCGACGCCGCCGATGGAGTCAGCCAACGAACCCAGCATGCGTTCCATGCGTTCCGCATAGGGACGTGCCGCTTCAGCCGCTTCCTGAGCCTTGCGTAATTTGGCGGCAGCCACCATTTTCATGGCAGACGTAATTTTCCGCGTCGATTTGACGCTTTCAATCCTGCCTTTTAGTACTTTTAGATTGGCCATTGGACGTTATCCAATCCTGTTCCACTCACTACCGATTACGCAAACGTCTTGACGAATTCTTCAAGGATTTTTCTGAGCTTGGCATCCGTATCATCGGAAATCGCCTGCTCATCGCGGATCGTATCAAGAAGACCGGAATGCTTGGCCCGAATCTCGTCCAGATACTGAGACTCGAAAGCCGTAATCTGATCAACAGCAATGCCATCTGTAAAGCCGTTCACACCGGCAAAAATGACAACGACCTGCTCCTGCACCGTCAACGGTGAGTACTGAGGCTGCTTGAGAAGCTCGGTCAGTCGCGAACCACGGGCCAGCAACTGCTGGGTGGAGGCATCAAGATCGGAAGCGAACTGCGCGAACGCAGCCATTTCGCGATACTGGGCAAGCTCCAGCTTGATCGAACCGGCAACCTGTTTCATGGCCTTGATCTGGGCCGATGATCCAACGCGGGAAACCGACAGACCGACGTTCACCGCCGGACGGATACCTTTATAGAAAAGCTCCGTTTCGAGAAAAATCTGACCATCGGTGATGGAAATCACGTTAGTCGGAATGTAGGCGGACACGTCACCGGCCTGGGTTTCAATAACCGGCAGAGCGGTCAGCGAACCGGCACCATTTTCATCGTTCAGCTTGGCCGCCCGTTCGAGCAGGCGAGAGTGAATGTAGAAAACATCCCCCGGATAGGCTTCACGTCCCGGCGGACGACGAAGCAGCAGGGACATCTGGCGGTATGCGACGGCCTGTTTTGACAAATCATCATAACAGATCAACGCGTGCATGCCGTTATCACGGAAATATTCGCCAATGGCGCAACCCGTATAAGGTGCCAGAAACTGCAAGGGAGCCGGTTCCGATGCGGTCGCTGCGACAACCACCGAATACTTCATGGCATCATAATCGTTGAGCGTCTTCACCAACTGGGCAACGGTTGAACGTTTCTGACCGATGGCGACATAGACACAGAAAAGTTTTTTCGAATCATCGTCGGTCGCATCGTTGACCGCTTTCTGGTTCAGGATGGTGTCGATGATCACAGCCGTTTTACCGGTCTGACGGTCACCGATGATCAGTTCACGCTGACCACGACCGATAGGAATCAGGGAATCAATGGCTTTCAGGCCGGTCTGCACAGGTTCGTGCACCGATTTCCGGGGGATAATGCCCGGTGCCTTGACTTCAACAACCTGACGTTCTTTCGAATCGATGGGACCCTTGCCGTCGATCGGGTTGCCAAGACCGTCAACAACGCGGCCCAGCAGGCCCTTGCCAACCGGCACATCGACGATTTCGCCCGTCCGCTTGACAGTATCGCCTTCGCGAATGCTGCGGTCATCACCAAAAATAACGATACCGACATTATCCGTTTCCAGGTTCAGGGCCATGCCCTTGATGCTGCCTGGAAATTCAACCATCTCACCGGCCTGGACCTGATCCAGACCGTGGACGCGGGCGATACCATCACCAACGGACAGAACCTGTCCAACTTCGGCAACTTCAGCTTCAGAGCCGAAATCAGCAATCTGCTTTTTCAGAATAGCGGAGATTTCCGCCGCACGGATTTCCATCTAACCGATCCCTTTCATAGCGAAACGAAGCTGGGTGAGCTTCGTTCTCAAAGAACTGTCTACCATGCGCGATCCGACCTTGACGATCAGGCCGCCCAATAATCCCTCATCGACTTGTGCTTCGATGGAAACATCGGTCCCGGTAGCTTTTTTCAACGATTCGCCGAGGGCTTTCATCTGCGCATCAGACAGCTCCTTGGCGGAAACCACTTCAGCAGTGGTTTCTCCACGACGATCAGCAAGCAGGGCCAGATAGCCCTTGATCATGCCCGGCAGTGCGAACAGACGGCGGTTATTGGCGACAAGACCAACAAACTTCTTCGTCAATACGCCGATTTCAGCGCTTTCAAGCACTGCACTCATGCCCTTGCTTTGATTTTCTCTGGAAATTGCCGGTGAGCGGATCAGGCGGTCAAGGTCCTCAGACCCCTCCAGCATAAGCTGAATCGTCGCCAGATCCCCGGCAACCTGATCAAGCTGTTTGTCCGCCTCTGCAAGCTCAAAAAGCGCTGTTGCATAGCGGCCCGCTAGGCCGGAAGCGCCGATGACGTCAGATGACACCTGGAAATTCCTCGTCTGTTATTTGTTAGCGACACCGGTATTTCGGGAAAAGTTTGC
>JAJFIJ010000183.1 GCA_021775105.1 Rhodospirillales bacterium
TGCGTGAAGGGTTTTTGGCAGATAACCGTCAGGTCATGATTGATCGCGGTTCTGATAAAATCAGCATGGGTCACCGGCGGGGTAATAATATCCAGAATATCCAGCTCGTTTTCATCAAGCAGGGTTTCCAGATCATCGTAAATACCCGAAATGCCATAGCGGTCGGCGCACACCTCCGCTCCCGCACGGTCCCGATCATAAACAGCGACCACTTCCGCATCGTCAATGGCTGTCCAGGCGTTATAGTGGAACTGGCTGAAATAACCGGCTCCTAGTGTCGCAACCCGAATTGAATCGGTCATATCGCTTTTTTCGCTCCAGACCTCAACACGCTGCCGTCACGATAATCTCTACCTTCAATTTGGGGTGTGCCAGCTTGGCTTCGCCACAGGCCCGTGCGGGGGCATGGCCTTCGGGGACCCAGGCATCCCAGACTTCATTCATTTCGGCAAATCCCGCCATGTCGTCAAGCCAGATGATCGCCTGCAGAATCCGGTCCGGACCAGAACCCGCCTGCTCCAGAAGCTCTTCAATCCGGCGCAGGCATTCGCGGGTCTGATCCGCAACCGAGTCGTCGCGATGTCCAACCTGACCGCTGAGATAGGCGACACCGTTATTTTTGACGATCTTGCTCATGCGGGTGCCGATTTCAATTCGTTCAATCATTCTTCTATTCCCTTTATTTTGTAATCAGTCATTTTCTTCAGCGAAAGCAGCAATCTCGCCAAGTGTGATCGGTTTCAGGGGTGCGCGGATACGATAGTATCCCGTCTCCTGCTGGCTCAAACCATTGGCCTCAGCCAGCAATTCGGTCACCGTTAACCCGCAATATCGTCCCTGACAAGGCCCCATGCCGGAGCGCCCGAAAGCCTTCGCCTGATTTGGGCCAGTGCAGCCGAGTTTGGCGTAACCACGGATATCACCGGCTGTGACTTCTTCGCAGCGGCAAATCATGACCTCATCGGCGGGTGTGCGAAATTCCGGGGATGGTCGGTAAAGGGTATCAAGGAACGGTCGAATCGCGGTTTCACGTCGAAGATTTGCCCTGAGCGGAGCGGCCTTCGAATCTCGCACTTGCACGTCGAGTTTTTCAAGCGCATTGAGCGCACCAAGAGCCGCCAGTTGACCACTAAATACAGCAGCTTTGGCGCCACCAATCCCGGCGCCGTCCCCGGCAATACGGATCACCGGATTGGACGACATGCCCCAGTCATCTGTTATGGGATAGAAACAAAGCTGACGATCATCCCAGTCATGATCCAGACGAAGCGAGCGGGTGATCTGCGTGTTGGCGACGACACCGGCATGCAGCAATATCGTGTCGCAGGGAATTTCATGACGATGGCCTTTGGCAGCAAAATTCAACCCGTTAACCGCATCATCGCCGGAAATCGAGATATCTTTGGCGCCGGTATAGCGGGGAATTCCGGCGGACCGAATCTGGCTCAGCATATCGCGGCCCTTGACGATATAGGACCATCCACGCAGCGCCCCCGGCAGATGTTTGATCGCGTCGATAAAGTTGTTTGCAGACTGGGTTTCAACCAGCGCGGCAGGTGGAAATCCCGCCGTGATCAACTGACTTGCAATCAGATACAGAAGCGGCCCCGAGCCGGCCAGTACGGCGCGCTCGGGCGCAATCCCCGACGCTTTCAGCAATATCTGCGCCGCGCCCGCCGTCATGACACCCGGCAGCGTCCATCCGGGAACCGGAACCGGACGTTCGAGCGCACCGGTGGCTATAATTAGCTGTCGACCCTTTGCCTGAGCCGCTTTACCAGCCACCGAATAGGTCACGGCAGCGTCTTCATCGACCCGCCAGACGGTGGCGGAACAGGTTATGGTGATGTTGGCGTGATCGAGCGCCAGCGCCAGCGCACGACCATCGCTGTAATCTGGCCCGAGGATCGATTGGCGTTGTTCTGACGTATCAAGAATGGCGCGATAGATTTGCCCGCCCGGCGATTTTTGCTCATCAACCAGCAAGACGTTGGCACCGCCTTCCGCAGACGTCCGCGCCGCTGCCATGCCAGCCGGACCGGAACCGATAATGATAATATCGAACTCAGTCATCGCCCACTCCGGCAACACGTCGGGCAACAAGCCCGTCTTCGACCGTTGTCATGCAGGCCTGTACGGTTTCACCATCGATTTCAACAATGCAGTCATAACACGTCCCCATCATGCAGAACGGCGCACGCGCCTGCCCCGATACGAGTGTCCGACGGGTCGAACGCACCCCGGCAACCAGCAGCGCGGCGGCAAGGTTGTCACCTTCGCGGGCTTCGTATTGCTGCCCATCGAAGGTGAACGAAACCTTCGATGGCATCTGTTCATCAAGACGCTTGAACGTCGTCAGCTGGGCAAGATTCTCAGACATTGAATCTGTCCTCACTGAACGGCAAAAGATCAGGGGCGTCAGCGCGCCCATCCAGCCACAGTGGCAGCAGACGGGAATGGATCGCCGACAACGTGATACCACTATGGCATGTCACCAGGAAGGCCCCCGGATTTGATTTCGACTGCTGATAAATTGGCAACCCGTCTGGCGACATGATCCTGAGCGCCGACCAGCTACGCACAAGTTTGGCTTTTTCCAGTGCCGGAAAAACATCAATCGCGTGCTTCGCCAATCCGGCTGTCACAGCCAGGGTTTCGCGATCATCCAGTCCGACTTCTTCCTTGGATGCGCCGATTTGCACGCCGCCTTCATTGACCTGACGAAACGAACCGCCAGGACGGTTTATGAGAGGCGGCAGTTTTTCGGTGATCATCACCTGCCCGCGCTGCGGTCGGATCGGTGCCGCGAATCCGAGCTTGGGGCCAAGCCCCATCGCCCCGAGACCCGCACTCAAGACAACCCGTTCGGCAAACGCCTGTTCGCCGTTCGCGAGCGTCAGTTTGTAACCGCCATCGCCTGCTTCAATATCTTCAACACGCGCATTGGTTTGTACGACCCCGCCCTGGCGCCTGATTTCAGACGCCAGCGCCTGCAACAACCTGAGAGGGTTAACATGTCCGTCTTCGTGATGAAGAATAGCCCCGACGACCTTCTGACCGATACCCGGCTCTTCTTTTTTAAGCGCATTGTGTCCAAGCACTTCGAAAGGGTAGTCGCCATCCAGCTTGTCCTTGAGCCCTTCATATTCATTTACCCGGGCGGCAAGCGATAGTTTGCTTATATGATAATCAAATCCGCCATTCTGCGTCAGGGCCAGATCAATCCCCGATCCTTCGGACAGGTCTTCGGCGTAATCTTTCCAGGTGGCGGCCGAGCGTTTGCTCCACCTGGCGTAGGCGGGTTCCGCAACGCCCTTGCCCTGAACCCAGATAAGGCCGAAGTTCCCGCGCGACGCCCGAAAAGCGCCGTCCCCTTCGTCGAACACAGCGACCTGTTTGCCAAGTCCGAGCAGTCCGTGGGCGATGGATAACCCGACAACACCCCCACCAATTATCGCGTATTCGGAATTCATGCCTTACCTGCACAGAAAATCTTCAAACCGTTCAAGGTTACCAATCAGCCTTATTTTACGTGTCGTCAAGGACCGGTTTTGACAATTCCTGCCTCCTGTTTGCTCCAAGCACCAGACCCTGACAATTTTTGCAATTGTATACAATACATTACCCTGACACACGGTTCATTGACATCCACAATAATTCCTCTAAATATCGCGCAGCGTGTTGCATTTGTTATGTGTTACCTGAATGGTCGGTATGCCGATTAGCCTGGATATCTCCTGACTGTGTGAGCGTTGAAGTGAGCCACCATCACGTGGTGTGAATGGTGGGTTCAGAAATATATGTTTGAGGAAATAGCTATGGCTACTGGTACTGTAAAATGGTTCAACCCGACCAAGGGTTTTGGTTTCATTGAACCGGAAGACGGATCAAAAGACGCATTCGTTCACATTTCAGCCGTTGAACGCGCCGGATTGCGCACACTCAACGAAGGGCAGAAGGTCTCTTTTGATCTTGAGCCAGGACGGGACGGCAAATCTTCTGCCGAGAATCTCTCCGTCGTCGAATAATTTTGCGAAGTAGCGCCTCCAATCCAGGTTGGAGGTCGCCACCGCACTATTGCCACGTTTTTCAGACCTGACCTTCAGAAAGATGACTTCTGGAGCCGTTTTTGGTTGCCCGCATTTGGTCCAATTCTTCAAAATCCAAAATCAATCCCAATCGCCCTGAACTGGCCAAGCTGACGGGCGATCCTTATCCGGGCATGGTATTTGACAACTGATATTGATATAAAACAGCTTGCGCTTGTCCATCAAACACCCCCTTGATATCGCCATGAACAGTGCAACTGATAACTTCCGCGGTGCCGCCCTGATGGCCGCTGCTATGGCGGCGTTCGTATTGAACGACATGATGATGAAGCTGGCGTCTGATCAGCTAAGCCTGTTTCAGGCGATTTTCCTCCGCGGCATTTTCGCTACCATGCTCATGGGTGTCATGGCATGGCACAGGAAGGTCCTGTTCTGCCGTGTTTCAATCGCTGACCGGAAAATCCTGCTCTGGCGACTGGTTGGCGAAATTGGTGGAACCCTGTGTTTCCTGACCGCGCTCTTCAATATGCCAATCGCCAATGCAACCGCAATTTTGCAGGCCCTGCCGTTAGCCGTCACCCTTGGCGCAGCCCTGTTCCTGAGAGAGCCCGTCGGATGGCGGCGATATCTTGCCATTACCATCGGTTTTGCCGGGATCCTGATCATTGTTCGTCCCGGATCGGACGGATTCAACGAATATTCGTTCTGGGCACTGACCGCAGTCGGTTTCATCGTTCTGCGAGATCTGACGACCCGCAGGTTGTCAACACAGGTTCCGTCACTGTTCGTCGCCTTTTTAACCTCGATCTCGATCACCATCGCCGGGGCCGCGTTATCGCCGGCAATGGAATGGCGACCGGTCACGGAAGGAAGCCTTATGTTACTGGCCGTTGCCGCCCTGTTTATATTTTTCGGTTATCTGTTCAGTGTCATGACCATGCGCGTCGGGGAAATCGGCTTTGTCTCACCGTTCAGGTACACCAATTTGATCTGGGCAATTCTGATCGGTATTTTTGTGTTCGGCGATATCCCTGATTTCTGGACTCTGACCGGAAGCTCAATTGTAATCGGGATGGGACTTTATACATTCCATCGCGAACGAAAGTTACGACGCATGGCGATCAGCGACCAGATCAGATGATCTTGATTCTGGCGTGTGTGTCCGACAGGAATGTTCCTGATATGTTCCGGCGTTGAATTCATGCCCGGATATCTGGCAAGTCCTGTAGTTTGTCAGGGTCAAATGGCACAAAATAAATAGTGTTATACGAAACACTTTGAAATAAAAAAAAGATGGCAAAACGCCACCACAATGCTCACATTGAGGATGGCACACACTAATGCATGCTGGAGGTCGCCATGAGCGCCGAAACACAGAGCCACCTGCCTAAAGTTCTTGTTGTTGTTCAGAATCCTCAGCATCAGGAGTTTTTTGAGGCGACTCTTTCGCCCTATTTTTCGTTGTCGCTTTACCGTGACATCGACCAGGCCATGGAAGAAAGCGCAGGCAATCCCGGCCAGGTTCTGATTATCGACCAGAACGGACGACGGGACAGAAATTGTGAACGTTTTCTCGAACATTCGGAACGCCTGAAGGAAAATGGACCGGGTCTGATTGCCACGGCCGGGAAGGATATCCTCTTCGATATCAGAAAAGAAGATTTGAAAGTACCTTCTCTTTTCTTGAACTGGCCATTGGCGGCAAAACCGCTTCTTGATGGGATTTCGCAGATCATCGGGAAAAAGGCGGAATTCGTCTGGCGTGAACTACCCGAAAAAATTGGCAAACCCCTGACCCTGACAGTTGAAGAGTATCAGGGAATTTCCGATGCGATTGCCAGTGGTGAGCCGATCGACTGCAATGCCGCCGCCGACAGCTGCGGCCCGTTGATGGATGCGGTTGGCAACGGCGGGCATCATGATCTTCTGAAAGCTGTGCAGAGCCATCACAACTACACCTACGTCCATTCCATGCGGGTGGCGACATTGTTGACGCTGTTCGGCCATGGGCTTGGCATGAAAGGCGACGACCTTCTGGTTCTGTCAACCGGTGGACTGATCCATGATGTTGGCAAACTGGTCACGCCGGAACAGATTCTGGATAAACCGGGCAAGCTTACGGAAGAAGAGTGGCCGGTTATGCGCGACCATGTTACGCGATCTTCACAGCTGCTCGGTGACGCCACAGACGTCACCAAGGGCGCCCTGATTATCGCCGGACAGCACCATGAAAAAATCGACGGCAGCGGGTATCCGAAAGGGCTGAAAGGGGCTGAGCTGAATGAGCTGGCCCGAATGTCGGTCATTGTCGATATCTTTGGTGCCCTGACGGACGCGCGATCCTATAAACCGCCATTCCCCCAGGAAAAGGCGTTCGGGATTCTTGAAAGTATGCAGACCCAGATTGACCAGAACCTTCTCAAGGTCTTCCGCGCCATCTTTGAGCCCGGTTCAGAGATCGAAAGCAAAGTTGCCTGAAACCAATCGTACGATACCCGATATAATTAATGATCTGATGGTTTCACGAATCGGTCGCTAAGCCCGGTATCGTAGGCAACCCCGTCAGCCGTTAGCGTGATGCCCGGTCCATCTGTATCACGTACAAGTCCTTTGCGGGTCAATGCCGTCCAGACAGACGGATTGGCAAATCCGCTGGCGTCACGGGCCGAGACCGTGAAGGATCCAATGTGCACATGGTCGCCATGAATATGCGGCAGATGCAACAACGTAATTTCCCCGCTGCTTTCATCCGCATCCCCCTGATCGTTGGCAAGCACCTGAGCAAGAGCCAGTGTACGAAGCTGTAACTTGTTGAGTTTCAAGGGGTTTTTCCTGAGCGCCATAGATATTCTCCGGGACCGGTCTGATTTGCCAAATGCAACATAAGCATAATTTCATGATGCAACCAATTGAAACAATTCGACACATACAAGAAACGATAGCTTGGGCTAATCTGCCCGAGAACACTTCAGAATCAGTGGCGTATCATAGCCAGCAACGATTGTCGTGATTATTGGGTTGGAGAAATTGCCATGAACCGTCTAGCTTCTTTTACCCCTCGTGAAAAAGGGGCAATTGCGTTTTTCGAGGGTAAAAGACCCGACGACAATCCCTATTCTCCTTATCATCCCGAACACGATGACTGGCTTTTCGGATATGAGAGCGAAGTCGAATTCATCTGCGATAACTTCGACGAATGCTTCGGTCCGCCACAAGGCACAGCCTGATCCAGACACTTCCGCCAAAACCAGACCTTTAACCCGAGAGCGCAAGGATCGGGTGGCTCCGCGCCGCATCCTGTGTTTTTCTGATCCTCGATGATCAATCGGAGGAATTGCCCTCCATTATCAATCGGAGGAATTCATGTCCCTGCCCCAGCAAATCATGCTAACGTCACCTCAACCTTCAACTGCCCATTCGGATATCAGTCACGAAGACCCAACCGTGCCGACAGATCAGATCAGCAAAGATTACGCCCGAATCGACAGGGCCATTCGCTACATCGTCGACAACGCGCTGGAGCAACCGGAACTCGGCGGCGTTGCACAGGCGATCGGTTTGAGCGAATTTCATTTTCAACGCCTGTTTACCCGCTGGGTTGGCGTCAGTCCGAAAAAGTTCCTGCAATACCTGACTCTGCAATATGCCAAGGACTCACTTGCCCGGTCGACTAACGTGCTTGATGCAGCATTTGACGCTGGCCTGTCCGGACCGGGACGGCTACATGACCTGTTTGTCAACCTGGAAGCCGTGACACCCGGCGAGTACAAATCAAAGGGCGAAGGGCTGACTTTTCGATACGCCACCCACACAACACGGTTTGGCGACTGCCTGAGCGTCGAGACCAGCCGGGGACTGACCGGACTATCCTTTATCGGAGAAGGCGGATTTGAAGCGACCCTTGCCGAACAGCAGGCAGGATGGGAAAATGGCAAGTGGATTGCCGACCCGTCGGCGGGAAAAGACATCATCGACCGAACCCTGTCCGAAGAAAACCCGGAGTCCGCTGAAGGCCCCATATCGTTACTGTTACGCGGCAGCGCCTATCAGGTTCGCGTATGGGAGGCGCTTTTAAAAATACCGCCGGGAGCGACATCGACTTATGCCGCAATGTCTGAAAAAGCAGGTTGTGGCCGCCAGGCAGCGCGTGCCTTTGGCAATGCGTGCGCGGCCAACCGCATCGGCATCCTGATCCCGTGCCATCGAGTCATTCGGGATTCCGGTGTGATCAGCGGTTATCGATGGGGAACGGCACGCAAGCATGCTGTTCTGGCCTATGAGGCTGCGCGCATGGATCAGCAGCTTCAGGTCGCCGTATGACGTCACCGGATACCGTCTTCAATCAACTTTGCCGTTTTCTTGATGATCCCTGCACGGGGTGGAGTCTTGGCACTTTCGGGGCCATCGCCGAATTCAGTCGTGACAATGATGAGCAGATATCTTCGCAACAGCAGAAGAATGTTGCAGAAATGCTGACACCGCTTGGCGGTATTCGCATCATCCCCCACGCAGACATCCGGCTCCTGCCCTACGAAAGCCTGTCGAAACTGGAAAACGCGTGGTCACAGGGGGTCGTTGCCTGCCTTCCTTCGGCAGCGGCCAGAATGGCATCAAACAGGGTAATTACCGATCTCGGGAAAGATGACGATCCACTAGCCAACGCGACAGGTAACACGGACGAGCGTTTTTTTGACCTGGGGCTTGGAGTCGCACATGTTGATTTCTGTGTCCGGACAAGTGAGCCAACGCTGATAGATATCCTGAAACAACAAACTGGGCACACCTTGCTGGGTGAAGATGACACTGCATTGACGGCTATCCGCAAAATCAGCCCGACCCGTGTGTTTCGTTCCCGACTGGGTCGTATCGAGGTCTATCAGAAAATTCCGTCCAATACGCCCACACCAGGCGGGCCGCATACCCATCTGATGGTCGACCTGTTGGCCCATGACCGGACCCATGCCGCCAATATACCGGTTCCGGATGGCTGGCTACCCTGTCTTGCTACCTATCCGCCAAACCCTGTACGCACGACGGATGGCGACCTGCATCCCTTTGATCGCGAGGCCTTCGATCAGTTCCAGCAGTTGATTCAACAGTTTGCCGCGCCTGAACTGGCGGAGATCAAACACCAGGTATT
>JAJFIJ010000184.1 GCA_021775105.1 Rhodospirillales bacterium
AGAGAGCGCATACCCACGGTTTTCGGGAAACTTCAGAGACAAATAAGACATCGCCGCCGGATGCCAAAGGTTGTTGGTCATCCCGATAACGGTAATTGCTGCAATTAGTCCAGCCATACTTGAAGAAAAGCCCGCAGCCACCAGTGACCCGGCCCCCACAATAAGAGACAGAAATTGAATCAAGACCCGTCGACCAGTCACATCAACAACGGCACCGCTACCTGCATTGGCCGCGAATGATGAAATATGAAAAACCGAGATCAACCCGCCCGCTTCGGCGTAAGTCAGGCTCAAGTCATCCCTGATGAACGGCAGCAGCACCAATACTGTGCCAATAATCCAGTGCGTTCCCGAATGCCCCAAAGCAACGAGAAAGGCTGATCCCTGTCCTTTCCATTCAACGCCGGTCAGTCGCGCAACAGCCGCTATCAAATCCGATCTCCCGAAATTTGGTCAAACTTACAGGCGCGCTGGGTATCGGGCAAGTTGTCGAAAAATTCACAGTTCCAGGGGTGATGCCGCAACAAAATATATTAGACTGATCGCACCAAAACTATGGATCCCAACGCTTTTGAAGCTTTGAGTAGAACCATTTGGCCCATGGCAAGTGACAGGGGGTCTAATTTGGTTAGACTTCTGACTTTGCTTTCTATGAGCGTACTTGCACTTGTAACATTAACGGCTGTGTCGCCCGCACAGGAGCGAATCATAACTGCGTCCGCCACCCGAAACAACCGAACGGCTGTTGCCACCCAGCATATTCTTGAACTGGCTTATGAGGCTTCCGGCCTCAGGTTGGAAGTCGAGTATGCACCCGGCAATTGCTCCCTTTATAAGGCCAACAACGGTCAGGCGGATGGCAAGCTCGCGCGCATTTCAAAAAAAGCGGCTTTTTGATAATCGAAAAACCACTGATCGTGGAACCCTTCTTTCATTTTCTGCATAAAAAGAACCGTAATCTCGCCAACCCGCTTTCCCGCTAATTACGAAAAATGAAAGAGAACGGCGAAATCGAAAGGATTCTCAGAAAATACCTGCGTTCCCTGAATTAAACTCAGCACTCCTGTTCCTCATTTGCCATTGCCTCTGTCCGTCCGAGCGGTGAAAATACGTGGCGTTTTCAGCCTCATGCTATCAGCTAGGGAGCGAGTTTATGGAAGGTGTGACCGATCAACTGATCGTGACGAAAGAGAATGGGGTCGGCACCATTCTGTTCAACAATCAGGAACGCCGCAATGCTCTGACATTCGATATGTGGGAAGGATTACCGGTTGTTCTTGACGACTTTATGAACGATTCCAATGTCCGCGTGATCGTCGTCGGTGGCGCGGGCGGCAAAGCATTTTGTGCCGGGGCTGACATATCCCAGTTTGAAAAAAACCGGTCTTCAGAAGATTCTGTTACTATTTATAATGATGCCGTAAAAATAGCATCTGATGCATTGGCAACATCAGCCAAACCAACCATTGCAAGGATTGAAGGATTTTGTATTGGTGGCGGTCTTGGTGTTGCCCTTTGCTGCGATATCCGTATTGCAAATGATCTATCAAGTTTTGCTGTACCCGCTGCCAAATTGGGACTGGGTTACCGGGCTGACGGGCTAAAACGATTGGTCGACGTCGTCGGTCCATCAATGGCCAAGGAAATCTTTTATACGGCCAGACAGTTCACCGCTGCCGAAGCGCTGGCCATGGGTTTGATAAATCGCATGATGCCGCGTTCCATGTTGAATGCCTATGTTGATGACTATGCCTCAATGATTGCAGGCAATGCACCGATGACGATTTTTGCGGCCAAAACCGTGATTGACGAGTTGGGAAAACCGGAATCTCTGAGAGACAATGATCTCTGTGATCAGGTCGTCGATGACTGCTTCGCCAGTAATGACTACAAGGAAGGACGCGCCGCCTTCATGGAAAAACGCAAACCCAACTTTCAGGGCAAGTAGGTCGAAATGACCAGCCCCCGTCTCGGGTTTATCGGTTTTGGTGAAGCAGCTTCACTAATATCCAAAGGACTTGGTGAGGAAGGTTTGGAAGGAATTCGCGCTTACGATATCGGCCTTGAAGATACATCCCGGTGCGAACTTGTTATCAGACGGGCCGAAGAGGCAGGTGTCGAACTTGCGGTTTCTACTGAAGATCTCCTAGACAAATGCAATCTGGTCATTGCCGCCGTTACTTCTTCGGTTGCCGTCAACGTCGCCAAAGAGGCGGCACCCTATCTCAGTGAGCGCCACATATACGCCGATATCAATTCCGTATCACCCGATGCCAAAAAACAGGTCGGGCAGATTGTGGAAACCTCGGGCGCACGGTTTGTCGAAGTATCGGTGATGGCTGCCGTGCCAAAATTCGGACACAGGGTTCCTCTGGTACTCTGTGGCCCTGCAGTTGAAGAGGTTATCAACAGTCTTTCCCCTTTTGGCATGGTGATGGAAGATTTCGGCCCAGAATTTGGCCGCGCCGCCGCCTTCAAGATGTTTCGTTCCATCATGGTCAAGGGCATGGAAGCATTGCTGCTGGAGATGGTGCTGGCAGCTTCGGAATACGACATTGCAGATCGCGTTCTGGAATCGGTTGAGGAAGGTTATCCTGGAATCGACTGGGCCGCCTTGGCAACATATCTGATCGGGCGCACTGCGATTCACGGTGACCGCCGCTCTCATGAAATGGAAGAAGTCAGCGCGACACTCAAATCACTGGGGATTGATCCGATCATGGCAAGTGCTGCCGCCAAGCGAATCAAATGGGGTGGCAGTTTTGGTCTTCGTGAAACCTTCAATGACAAAGCACCTGATAGCTACAAGGATGTCATAGACGCCATCCGAAACATGCAGGACTAAGCGCCCTCAACAACAATCATGTTACCGACAGAAGCAGATTGACGAAGTGCTTTCGGGCCTTCGTATGCGGCACAGGAGTGCCAGGCTTTGGCTTTCTCCATCGACGGGAACCTGATTACCACTGTCCTTGGCCAGTTCCATTCGCCTTCAAGAACATCCTGTGCCCCTCCGCGGACAAGGTACTCTCCTCCGTACTCGACAGTCGTTGGAACAACCTGCTTTTTATATTCCTCATAGACGTCCGGATCCTGCACTTCAATTTGGACAATAATATAGGCAGCCATATTTCTCTCTTTTCAAATACCAGTTATTGCAATCGATACCTTTGAAATCAGTTCTTCGCTTCCGCCAAACTTTTGACAGCGGCCATTACGCCACCTTCACCATGGGCAATTCCCAGCATTTTGAAAGCTGCCTCCACTGAACCCAACGCACCCAGAATCATCGGCTCGTTACAATACCCCATATGTCCGATCCGGAAGGTTTTGCCATTGAGTTGGCCGAGGCCATGACCAAGAGCGACGCCAAACTCTTCACGCAGAAGCGCCTGAAGAACATCGACATCAATGCTTTCATCAACACGAATTGTGGTCACACCGTTCGCGGCCTGTGTGGCCACCTGGGCATTCAGTTCCATCGTCCCGGCTTCACCCCATTTCCAGACTGCTGCACGAGTGGCATCCGCCAACCGCTGATGGCGCACGGCGGCTCCTTCCAGAGTTTCTTCGAGGATCATATCTATGGCTTCACGCAAACCGAACACCATATTGATTGGCCCGGTTCCGCAGTACCAGGTGTAATGGATGGGGCCACGACGGGACGACCAGTCCCAATAACTCCGACCCGTGGAATTTTCCTCACTCACTTTACGGGCCTTAGTGTTGGCCGCAGTGAAGCTCATGCCGGGGGGCATCATTACTCCTTTCTGGCAGGCTGCTACCGTGACGTCGACGCCCCACTCGTCCATGCGATATTCCGTCGTAATCAGGGATGCAATGGTATCGACTATCAACAGCGCCGGATGCCCCGCTGCATCCATGGTTTTTCGGATGGCTGGAATATCACTGGTGATTGAGCTTGCTGTATCAGTGTGAACCATAAGCACGGCCTTGATCTTGTGCGCCGTGTCGTCGCGAAGTTTCTGCTCGATTTCCGAAGGATCAATACCGTTACGCCAGTCGTTTTCCAGATAAATGCTGTTCACGCCGTGGGTTTCAGCCATGTCCGACCAGCCCATTGAAAATTGGCCTGTTCCGGGAACCAGAACCGTATCGCCGGGTGACAGGGTATTGGAGATCGCTGCCTCCCACGCACCATGCCCGTTGGCGGAATAGATGAAAACTTCGCTGTCCGTGCGAAACAGTTTCTTGAGATCTTCATGGACCCCCATGGACAGATCCAGAAATTCAGGTCCTGCATATTCCAGGGCTGGGCGGTTCATGGCGGCCTGGATACGTTCCGGAATATTAGTCGGCCCCGGAGTCATCAGGAAATTCCATCCTCGACGAACGCTCATATAACGTGTGCTCCTTATTTATGAATGGCGGCGATGACAGAATCAGCGAATTGTTCGGTCGTCCGGTCACCACCTAAATCAGGCGTGTGGTTTAGCGGGTCTGACAGTGTGACGTCCACCGCTTTTTCATAGTGCGCGGCTGCCGCACGTAGATCCTCGCGGTTATGCTTGCGCCCCAACCAGTCCAGCAACATCGCCGAAGAGACCATCAGCGCCGTCGGATTGGCAATTCCCATGCCTGCAATATCGGGCGCAGAACCATGTGCCGCCTGCGCGATACCGTGATCGTCGCCGACATTGATCGCGGCTCCAAGGCCCAGACCGCCGGATAGTTCAGCTGCTTCATCCGATAGAATATCACCATACATATTGGTGGTGACGATCACGTCAAAGTCGGCGGGACGCCTGATCAGATGAGCCGCTGCTGCATCGACAATCAGGTCTTCAAGCTCGACACCCGGATAATCACCGGCAACTTCTCGCACACAGGACATAAACAGCCCCTCGGTTACTTTGAGAACGTTTTCCTTGTGAACAACGGTAACTTTATTTCGACGCTTGGCGGCCAGGTCGAACGCGGCTCGTGCGATTCGCATAGACCCCTTACGGGTGATCTTGCGAACACTTAATGCAACATCCTCCGTCGGCATGAATTCACCTGAGCCTGAAAACATGTTCCGATCTGCATAAAAGCCTTCGGTGTTTTCCCGCATGAACACCAGATCCATCTGATCAATAACCGCAGAAATCCCTTTTCGCGTTCGGCTTGGACGAATATTTGCATACAGGTCGAGTTCTTTGCGAAGGGTCGCGGACGGACTGACACCCCCTTCTTCCTTGGGCGGATATTTATACGTGCCAACTGGCCCCAGTATGACCGCGTCACATTGCCGACAGTGTTCAAGCGCCTCAATCGAAAATGTTGAACCTTCTTTTTCATAGGCGATGAAGCCGATGTCACGACTGTCCAGTTGCAGTCCCAATGAAAATTTTTCATTGAGGACTTTCAAGGCGGCTTCATTGGGAACGGATATTTCCGGGCCAATATCGTCGCCCGGCAAGATCAGGATTTTCAAGGTTACATTTCCAGACTTTGTGATAATACTATTTGAATGAGCGGAACGTTGTTGTCCCGTCTCGCTCAAGCTGCGCGACCAGATTAACTTCCCAGCTAAGATACTGTTTCATTGCCCCCTCATCGGCATCGTCCATATCATAAGGTCGATACCACAGATCATCGGTGTCATCCGCCATATTGGTGAAACCGCTTTCCAAAACCAGCCCAGCCTCTTTCCAGGCCTTGGTACCCCCGTCAAGAACCTGAACATCGCAGGCCTTCAAGGCGTCGTCTTCTGCTGCTATCCGTGCGAGAATGCCATCTGGTGAAGTCAAAACCAACGTTGACGTATCAGGTAGACTGGTCAGGTTTTCCGGCATCCGTGAACGAATAGCAAACCACGCGCCCGGTATATGGCCATCGTCACGATATTCCAGACTGGTTGCCAGATCGATAATCGTGACATCTCCAACATCCAGCCTGCTTGCCAGTTCGACGGGAGATATCAGCGGGGCACTGGATTTTTCCAAACCCAGCACAGGGCGTTGATAAGCGCCACTTTCAAGATCATCAGCTACCTTCAGACCACCTTCCAGAACCGCCACATCCGGCCAGCCTAGCTGAATAAGCCACGATGCCGTCATAATGGCACGCACGCCGTCATTATCGACCAGCACCAGACGCGCACCCCGCACCCCGACATACCAGTCTGTCGCCTGTACAAGCTGCCCTCCCGGCGCAGAAATTGATCCTGCAATGTGCGCGACAGCGAATTCGTCCGGAGCGCGTACATCAAGAAGGTAAGTCGTGCGAGTCTGGTCAGCCTGCCAATTTCGCGCGGCCTTTAGAGACACAAATTCAACACCAAACCGCCCAGCAACAGCCGACGCACGTTCCGAAGCAATAGCCCGCGCTGTTTCACTGAGTTCCGGGTACATTCGGCTTTTTCCATGATCCAGTTCCAGACCAGCCAAATGCCATCCCATTGTCCCATTTTCCAACGCAATAACTTTGTTGGGGACACCCGCATTGATCAAGGACTGTGCGCCAATAATACTACGTGTTCGCCCGGCACAGTTAACGATCACTGTGGTTTCCGAATCGGGTGCCAGATCGGCAAGACGATATGCCAATTCAGCACCGGGAACATTGATCCCGGTGGGAATGCTCATGGCTTTGTATTCAGACAGTGGGCGGCTATCGAGAATGATCATATTCTCCCCCGCATCGATCATGTGCTGCACTTCCGTTGCTGCAATATGCGGCGTTCCTGAGGTGTGCTCAACGAACTCTCCGAAGGCCTTGCTTGGTACATTAACGCCCGAAAACAACTCAAAACCGGCCTGCTCCCATGCATCAACACCGCCATCCAGAATACAGATATTCGAGTAACCGAATGCCTCCAGACGTACTCGTCCCCGTTCCACAAGGCGGCGGTCGCTGCCTTTCTCACATAGCACGACGGGAACGTCGCGCCTCGGCACCATCGCATCAATCTGCAACTCCAGACGGCTAAGTGCGATATTGATGGAAAATAATAGGTGGCGATTAGCAAAATCTCCGCCTTCACGAAGATCAATCAGCGCAAGTTCCGTTCCGGCAACAATACGCGCGTGTAACTCTCGGGCAGAAATAGTGGAAGGCAACAGACGTTCTTTCGTAAATGATATTTATGCGAGTTTAATATTCTGGATCGTGGAGGAAAACCAATTGATACCCTTGTGATAATCGTGATCGATATGGATATCCATGAGTTTCTCCAGCCATCAAAAAACTGCATACATTGTATACAATACACCCCGACCTTTCCAAGAGATCATCTCCTGTTTCAATGAAGTCATCGGGTTTAAATGAGAATGCTGACCTTTGCATGGCCCATTTTCAAGTTTCCCTATTGAACGGTCGGTGACATAATTCACTTCAATTCAGGCAAGGACCCACCTTTGAACCAGCCCCTATTCGTCACCAATACTCAGGCACGTCGACTTTTCCTGGAGCGACAGGGTTTGTCTGCACCGCCCCGCACGAAACTTTCAACCGATGGCCTTTTACAAATGATACAGGCATTGGGGTTCGTTCAGGTGGACAGCATAAATACCGTCGCCCGGGCCCATCACATGATCCTTTTTGCCCGCAATCAGACCTATCGAACCAAACAGCTGACCCAGCTTCTGGAGCGGGATCGAAGCTTGTTTGAGCACTGGACCCACGATGCGGCCATCATTCCGACTGCCTTTTATCCTTATTGGCGTCACCGCTTTGAGAGAGACCAAGTCTCTCTGCTGAAACGTTGGCGAAAATGGAGAAGAGAAGGGTTTGAGGAAACCATTGGTGAAATTCTCGAAAAAATCACTCTGGATGGTCCAACCATGGCCAGAGATATTGGCACAAACAGAAAAAAGGGAACTGGCTGGTGGGACTGGCATCCAGAGAAAACCGCACTCGAATTTCACTGGCGCACCGGCAACCTCGCGATTAGCGGTCGCAAGGGATTTCAGAAAATTTATGACATCTCCGAAAATGTGATCCCGGATGTTCACAGAACAAGTGAAGTCAGCGAAAGCCAATTCATTGATTGGGCATGTCGCTCCGCCCTGAGTCGCCTGGGCATCGCAACGTCTGGAGAAATCACCGCCTTTTGGGATCTGGTTACACGTCAGGAAGCCTCTGCATGGTGTCAGAACCAACAAGATCACGGACACCTGATCGATGTTTTGGTTGAAACATCTGGCGATGGGAAACCCGGCAAGGCTCTGGCATTTTCCGATTTGCCTGAACGTCTTGAAAAGTTACCTGCTCCGCCCGAGCGGGTGCGCGTTTTATCCCCCTTTGACCCCTTGATTCGTGACCGCAAACGCTGTTTGCGTCTGTTCGGGCTTGACTACCGGATCGAGGTTTTTGTGCCTCAGGAAAAACGGCAATATGGTTACTATGTTTTTCCCCTTTTAGAGGGTGAGCGGTTTATTGGCCGCATCGATATGAAGCATACCAAAGATGAATTGATCGTCACTGGTCTCTGGTTGGAACCTAACGTCAAAATGGGGAAACAAAGGAAAGCAGCCCTTGACGCTGAACTGGATCGACAGCGACGGTTTGTCGGTGCGAAAAACCTGACCTTTTCGCTTTGATTTTCAGGTCGTATTTTTTGGCCATTTCCCCGAAAAAGGCTGTACCATCGCTCTTTCGACTAGCTCCAAATGATCCTGCCCATAAAACATATCACCATCAACAAAATAGGTTGGTGAGCCGAATACGGAACGTTCTATCGCTTCCTCGGTATTATGTGCATACACGGCCTGAACCTCTGGTAAAAGCGCAGCAGCAAGCAAGGGCTCAGGATTGATATCTACTTTTGCACCCAATCTCGCCAATGTCTCATGGTCGGACAGATCTGCGTCGTCTCGCCAGTGCGCTTCCAGCATAGAATGGGCAAGTTGATCAACATTAATGCCGTTCAGAATTGCAGCTATCAACATGCAGTTTGGAAGCATGATATCTTTGCTGTGGTGAGTAGGGAAGCCCTCCATAACCGGTGCCGAGCGCATCTCCGCCCAACGTTCGATCTCACGGCCGGAAAAATAGGCACGCCGCGCCGGTGTCAGACTGTTGGTTGGCCCCGGCCCGGTTATTTCAACAACCCGTCGCAAATCCATCGGTTTGTGAAGGATTGGGCAGTTAGCAACACGTGCTATTTCCATCAATCGGCTAGAACCGATATAGGCGTAGGCCGAGTGGGCGGAATAAAAGTACTCAATCATAATTGTCTACTCTCCCCGCCATTCAAAAAATCACACGGTCGAAGCGGCGAATTTTCCGTAGGTTTTCTTGTTCGGATTCTGAATCAGCAACAGTAATGGCATACAGCAGATCACGATCAGAGCTAGCAAGCGAAAATCGTTACTATAGCTGATGATCGCCGCTTGCCGTGAAAGTTCCTGACCAAGCGACGCCAGTCCGGCAACATCGGCCATGTTCCACTTGTCAGGTAATGTCATATGATCAAGGGCCGGATTGAAGGGTGAGATGTGTTCATTGAGAACCGCCCGGTTGGTTTGCGAATTCTGTGCCAGAAACCCGGCGACCATAGCAATGCCAACACTACGTCCGATGTTGCCGGTCAACGCAAAGAATGAAGTGCCGGTATCGCGTTGTTCCGATGACATATTGGAAAAGGTTGCGATGCTCACAGGGACAAAAAAGAACGCAAAACCAAAGCCCTGCAACATGATCAACGCGATCAGCATTTCCCGACTGGAATCGGGTGTCATATAAGACATCAGCCATAGTGAACTGGCCCCGCAACTCATTCCGAAGGCAATCATCTTGCGCGGATCAACCTTGCTGACCATGCGCCCGGCAATGATCGAGGCGACCATCGTTGCCAGCCCACGCGGTGCCAGAATAAGGCCGGATTCCAAAATGGGGTACCCACCGATCTTTTGCAGGAAGGGCGGGATCAAAACAAGGCTCCCAAACAACAGGATTCCAAATACGACCCTTAACGCCATACCGCAGACGAAGTTCCGGTTTCTCAAAATCGCCGGATCAATGAAAGGCTTCGGGGACGTGAACGAATCGACCAGAAACACCCACGCAAAAGCAATAGCGCATCCAGCTAACACCATAATCAGCGGCGAGGAAAACCAGTCCAGCCGTTCTCCACGATCAAGAATAAACTGAAGGGACGCAACGGCAAGGGCGAGCATCGTGTATCCCAGGTAACTGAACGCACGGCCTTTTTTTGCGCCGGGCCTCGGCATCAATGTCCAGATCAGAACAAAGGCCAGCGCACCGACTGGAAGATTCAGAAAGAACACATATCGCCAGTTATAAAGTTCGGTGATGTACCCTCCCAATGTCGGCCCAAGGACCGGTCCGATCATGATGCCAACGCCCCACCAACTCATGGCGATGCCATGGTATTCCTTTTTGTAGAGGCTGTAGAGCGACGCCTGGGAAAACGGCACCAGCGCCGCGCCGAATAAACCCTGGATAAATCGCATGATACAGATTTCAGTCATACTGTCAGAAAGGCCGGACAAGATCGAAGCCACGGTGAAACCGAATATAGCGAACAGAAATAACGGCTTTCGACCAAACCGCCCTGCCAATGCACCCCACAGAGGCGTCAGAAGGGCGACCGCAATCAGGTAGGATGTTAACACCCATGCGACCTGATCCTGCGCCGCTTGCAAGGACCCTTGCATTTGCGTCAACGCAACACTCATCACCGCACTGTCGAGAACCTGCATCATCGCCGGCATAACCAATGTAAAAGTCATGACGCCTAGGCGTAGCGACGAAATCGGCAGGGCAGACGCCTCCGACGTCATTGTTCTTTACCGACCCGGGTCCAGGAGAGTGCCGAGCTGA
>JAJFIJ010000185.1 GCA_021775105.1 Rhodospirillales bacterium
ATCCGGAAAATGGAAAGGCAAACGATTCATAGGTGGAGGGCGAAAATTTCTGCGAGAGGCGCTATACATGCCCGCGCTCGTCGCCTGTACTTACAACCCCGATATGAAAGCCGTTTACCAAAGACTTAAAGAGGCCGGAAAACCATCCAAAGTCGCCATCACCGCTGTTAGGCGAAAACTCATTATCCTGGCAAACACACTCGTCAAAAATAACCGCACCTGGGTGGAAAACAGGGCTTGATCAATACGGATAGGCATGAGCTTTTCTGCGCGGCGCATATTCAATGCCATACACATCAGATGGAGATGATTGGCGTTTTTCCCGAGGCCCCGGTAACGCGCCCTGCTCAGTCCATATGATCGCTTCAGGGTGCCGAACAGTTTCTCAACCTGTGATCGGATTGGAATGATCAAGCGGTTTCTGGTTTTCTGCCAGTGCGTTAGTCCATAGTGTTTGTTGGCCCGGTGCATGATCCGGTCCTTGATGTCCTGAGCCTTCAAGCGCTTGCGTCGGCCTTTATGCTCATAGGCCTTATCGGCGTAAACTGCCCGCTCATCACCCAGGATTAGGTCATCGGCAACCTCGCTCTCGTAGATCTTGGCCGGTGTCATCCTGACTTTTCGGATCAGGCATGATCCTTCATCAGCGGCTATATGCGCCTTGTAGCCAAACGTGTAGCTCCAATATTGGCGGGTCCAGTTCGCATCCGGATCAAGTTCCGAGCGTTTACCAGAGTAACCCTTCGGGCGCTTCACCGAGGCCTCGACCAGACTGGCGTCAATCAGCGTGCCACTCTTGAGGATCAGACCGTGGGCCTCCAGTTGAGCATTAACTTCGTAAAACAACGCTTCCGCCAGTTGTTGTTCCGCCAGAACAGCGCGGAAGCGCACGAATGTTGTCTCGTCCGGTGTTGCATCATCAAGACTGAAGCCACAAAACCGGCGGAACGACAAACGATCCAAAAGAGCTTCCTCAAGGCCCGGATCGGACAGTCCATACCATTGTTGCAATAGCAATGCCTTGAACATGGACAGTGCCGGGTACCCCTTGCGACCCGAAGATGAGCGGACCAGCTTCAGGAGTTTGGACAGGCGGTTCCAGTCAAACAACCCTTCAATCCGGTCCAGACGCGCATTCCGACCGACACCTGCCGCTACAAAAGCATCCGCAAAACTACCCGCGCCTATCCGTTTCTCACCCATGAAAGTCCCCTTGATCCAGTCATCAAAGAGAATCACAGATAAACAGATCCCGCCAGTCGTTTCGCAGAGGTCTCCATCAAGGAGGAAGGAGTACATAGTCGCAAGAACCCCACTCCCCCCTCACCCCCCCGACTTCATCTTCCTCTGTATCTTCCGCCAGCGGGCAACGTTCCTGTTGTGCTGGTCGAGTGTGCGGGCGAAGACGTGGCCGCCGGTGCCGTCGGCGACGAAATAGAGATCATCGCTGGTGACCGGAAACAGCACGGCGCGGATGGCGTCGCGGCCGGGGTTGGCAATCGGCGTCGGGGGCAATCCCCTGATCACGTAGGTGTTATAGGGCGTTTCCGATTTCAGGTCGGTGCGGGTCAGGCTGCGGCCAAGCGGTTCTTGCCCCAGCGTCAGGCCGTAAACCACGGTCGGGTCCGATTGCAGGCGCATTTTCTTTCTGATCCGGTTGAGGAAGACGGCGGCGACCCGGGCGCGTTCACCTTTCTTGCCGGTTTCCTTTTCAACGATGGAGGCCAGAATGAGGGCCTGTCGCGGGGTCTTGATCGGCAACCCTTCGTCGCGCGTTGACCACAGCTCAGACAGAAGTCTGGCCTGCGCTGCATTCATCCGGGCGATCATGTCCTGTCGGGTATCGCCAAACGAAAAATGATAGGTTTCCGGCAACAGGCTGCCTTCTGGCGGCGGCGGGATTAATCTGCCGGTTAGCCCCTCTGTGCGGCGCAACAGGGCGCTGACTTCCGCCGATGACAGGCCTTCGGCGATGGTCACCCGGCGCATCACGGTCTTGCCCGCCTGAAGGATTCGGACCGCGTTCATGGCACTGACGCCCGCCGGGAACAGGTATTCACCGGCTTTCATGGGAACGGGGTCGGAGAATAACCGGACGCCGAGCCTGAGGGTCAGCGGGTTATCAATAACGGCGGCGCGGGCCAGTTCGCGGGCAATGGCGCTGGCACCGGAACCGCGTTCGATGATCAGCACAGAATCCCGTTCCAGCGGGCCCGGCCGGGTATAACCGGCATAGGCCCAGAACCCGATACCCGCGGCAACCAGACCGCCGACAAGTCCAAGACCGGACAGAATGTAAATCAGGCGTTTCATATATGCAGGTTAGCAGGTCTGTAAGCTGAAACTCTACCGCTGAATACGATCAGGAATGCGCCTTGAAGACCAGCGACGCATTGGTGCCGCCAAACCCGAACGAGTTCGACAGGGCGGCATTGACCTGACGCTCCTGCGCCTGATGAGGCACCAGATTGATCCTGTCGTCAACCGACGGATTATCCAGATTGAGCGTTGGCGGAACGACATTGTTGGTGATCGCCAAAACCGAATAGATAGCTTCGACGGCGCCAGCGGCACCAAGCAGATGACCAATCGCCGATTTCGTCGATGACATGGCGATATCATAAACGGCATCACCAAACAGGCGTTTTACCGCACCCAGCTCGATTTCATCGCCGAGCGGCGTCGAGGTTCCGTGGGCGTTGACGTAATCAATATCGGACGGGTTCATTTGGGCGCGCTTCAGGGCCGCCTGCATGCAGCGGAACGCGCCATCGCCGTCTTCGGACGGGGCGGTAATATGATGCGCGTCGCCGGACATGCCGTAGCCGACCACTTCCGCGTATATTGTCGCACCGCGTTTTTTCGCGTGTTCCAGTTCTTCCAGAACGACCACACCGGCACCATCGCCCATGACGAACCCGTCGCGGTCCCTGTCCCACGGGCGCGATGCTTTTTCTGGGGTATCGTTGTAGTGGGTCGACAACGCCCGCGCCGCACAGAAACCGGCAACGCCAATGCGGCTGATCGCCGACTCGGCGCCACCGGCAACCATCACGTCGGCATCATCAAGCGCAATAATCCGCGCCGCATCGCCAATCGCATGGGTCCCCGTTGCGCACGCCGTAACGACGGAATGATTTGGCCCCTTGAGGCCGTATTTGATCGACACGTGGCCGGAGATCAGGTTGATCAGGCTGGCCGGGATAAAGAACGGGCTGACCCGCCTGACCTTGCCTTCATCGATCATCGTCGCGGTTTTGGCGATTTCGGTCAAACCGCCAATTCCGGAACCGATCATCACGCCGGTGCGCCAGGCATCTTCATCAGAACCGACAACCCAGCCTGAATTTTCAACAGCCTGTTGCGCCGCGCAGAGACCGTAGATGATAAAATCGTCCATCCGGCGCTGGTCTTTGCTGGACACCCAGTCTTCCGAACAGAACAGGCCATCAGCCGTAGCGCCGTCGTGGACCTGTCCGCCGATTTTGGCCGGCAGGTCAGACACATCAAACGATTCAATCTGGCGGATGCCGGATTTGGCAGCCAGAATACTGGCCCAGTTGTGATCTACACCAACACCGAGGGAATTAACGATTCCCATGCCTGTGACTACGACACGTCTCATCGCTCTACACCACCTGTTAATCTGCTCTGCGCCCGGCCTTCAAAGACATTCGATCAAACGCCGGGGTTCGGATATACCAACGGCAGGACGCATCAAGCGTCCCGCCGCATGCAAATTGACTTGAAATCAGCTGTTGGCGGAGATGAAGTCGACGGCGTCTTTAACCGTCGCAATCTTTTCAGCCGCATCATCAGGAATTTCGCACCCGAATTCTTCTTCAAACGCCATAACCAGCTCAACCGTGTCCAGGCTGTCAGCGCCCAGATCATCGATAAAGCTCGCGTTTTCGACCACTTTGTCCTCATCCACACCCAGGTGCTCCAGGACAATCTTTTTTACGCGATCGGCGACATCACTCATGGTCTATATCCTCGACTTAATCATTGTTTATAAAAAGGTTTCTCGTCCCTTTCCCCATCGAAATTTATCGAAAACCGAAAGGGCTATGAAAGACCGGCGTTTGGTAACACAATTTTTCTGCCTTGACCAGCACCCGAAATCAACGGGAATTCAAAGGCCAGAACGGATCAGATCATTGCCATCCCGCCATTCACATGAAGGGTCTGCCCGGTAACATAGGCCGCTTCTTCACTAGCAAGATAGACAGCCGCCGAAGCGATCTCTTCAGATGTTCCCATGCGCCCGGACGGCACGTTACCGATGAGTGCTGCTTTTTGATCGTCGCTCAGCTCATCGGTCATTGCGGTGGTGATAAAACCGGGCGCGATGCAGTTGACGGTAATGCCCCTGCTCGCGACTTCCTGGGCCAGCGATTTCGACATGCCGATCATTCCTGCTTTCGATGCCGCGTAGTTGGTTTGCCCCGCATTTCCGGTCACCCCGACGATCGAGGTGATGCCGATAATCCGACCCCAGCGCGCTTTCATCATACCGCGAAGGCACGCCTTCGAGAGCCGGAATGCAGAAGACAGGTTGACTTCAAGCACCAGTTGCCAGTCTTCATCCTTCATCCGCATGGCCAGCGTGTCGCGGGTCAGGCCGGCATTGTTGATGGCGATATCAATGCCGCCCATGGCTTCTGTTGCGTCCTTGACGAGCTGCTCTGCGCCATCCGATGTCGAAAGGTCGGCCGGGCAGACGTGCGCGCCCGCGCCCAGCTCGTCGGCGACCGCCTGAAGGGCGTCAACCCGTGTCCCCGACAAGGCCACTTCTGCACCCTGCGCTTTCAAGGCGCGTGCAATTGCACCACCGATTCCCCCGGATGCGCCGGTCACCAGCGCCCGTTTTCCACTTAGATCAAACATCTGTTTTTCCCTGCCCTGCCCATGATTGATTCTTGCAAATTTACGAAAATGCCGCGATGTCTTCCGGCGTGCCGACGCTGCTTGATGCCAGATCGCGGTCAATCCGCCGGGTCATGCCCGACAACACCTTGCCGTGCCCGATCTCCAGCAGATTATCGACGCCGCACTCTTTCATATAAAGCACCGATTCACGCCAGCGCACCCGCCCGCAAACCTGCTCGATCAGCAACCGCCTGGCGTCATCCGCCGAGGTAATCGCCGAAGCCGTAACATTTGCCACCAGCGGCACAACCGGATCGCTCATCGTCACATCCGAAAGCGCCCCGGCCATGACATCGGCTGCGGGTTTCATCAACTGACAATGGAACGGCGCGCTGACCGGCAGCAAGACGGCACGCTTGGCACCTTTGGCTTTGGCAATGTCGACGGCCCGCTCGACAGCGGCTTTCGACCCAGACACCACGACCTGCCCCGATGCATTGTCATTGGCAAAATCACAGACTTCATCGCCAGCCGCTTCAGTGACAATCGCTTCCGCATCGGCGGCTTCCAACCCAAGCAATGCCGCCATCGCCCCCTCACCGACCGGGACCGCGACCTGCATCGCCTGACCTCTGGTTTTGACCAGTCGTGCGGCATCGGCCAGCGAAAACGTGCCTGCCGCGCAAAGCGCTGAATATTCACCCAGTGAATGCCCGGCAACGAACACCGCCTGCCTGGCCAGATCAAATCCCTTCTCGGCTTCCAGCACACGAAGAACGGCAATGCTGGCAGCCAATAGCGCGGGCTGGGTGTTCTCGGTCAGCACCAGTTCATCATCAGGCCCGTCAAACATGACCTGAGACAGCTTTTGCCCCAGCGCTTCATCAACTTCATCAAAAACCGCGCGGGCGGCGGGGAAGGCATCAGCCAGTTCCTTGCCCATACCGACGGACTGGCTACCCTGTCCGGGAAATACAATGGCGCGTGTCATTTAACCGGGTCTCCTCATGGAAAATTCACTACAAGAGTGATAGCCGACGGGTTCTGGGTGTCAAGATGTCTGACGTCCACAACACCAGTCTTTCCAGATCGCACGCATCGCCGCTGTGAAGTCGCCGGCAAACTTGACGCCGTCGCAAAGGGGCGACGCCGCTACCCGGTTCCGCAGGCAGGATCGCAAATCGCTCAAGCGGGCGACGTCGCTGGCAAGGTCTACGGCTTTCTGTCTGTAGCCCGTCGTGTCGCTGGCGATCAGATCCGTCACACCAACCGCTGTCAGATGGCTCAGTGAATGGCGACTGGCATAGGTTTCTCCGGCGACGGTTATGACCGGCACGCCCATCCACAGGGCCTCGCAGGTTGTCAGGCCACCGGTGTAGGGGAAGGGATCAAGGGCGATATCGATATCATTGTAGCGTGCCAACAGATCCGGGTGCGGTGATCTGCCTTCCAGC
>JAJFIJ010000186.1 GCA_021775105.1 Rhodospirillales bacterium
GGATCCAGTTGGCGAATGTCCTGATTGTCGATCCGAATACTGCCTGCCTGTGCCTGATACATGCCGACCATCAACTTCAATACCGTTGATTTCCCTGATCCGTTTCCGCCAACGACAGCAACGACCTCACCGGGCGCAATATCAAATGAAACCCCGACCAGGGCCGGGTCGGCGTCAGGACTGTACCGGATGGACACCCGACTGAACGAAACAAACCCCTCCATGCGTTTGATCGGAGTGACAATGGAGTGCTGCTCGCGTTCAGCCCGGATATTCATCAGGCTATTGATCTGGCCGATGCTTGCACGCACCTGGGTGATCCGTGACATTGAAACAAACGCCGTTTGCAATGGTCCCAATACCCGCCAGACCAGCATCATGGACGCGACCAGTCCGCCAATTGACATATCTCCACTAAGAATTCGAAACACGCCGAATACGATGGTTCCGACACCGGCGGAAATCATCAGCACATGCGATATGGTCTGAACCAGTGCCGAATACTGGGAGGCGTAGAAACCATTAAGCGCTGATTTTGCAGATAACTTGCGGTACCGGCCGAGCCAGGTGGATTCCGCACCACAATACTTGATTGCCCTCATGCCCCCCAGAGTTTCGACAACAAGTTCCTGTTTCTTACCGCCCACACGCGCGGCCCGTCCAACAGCGCCACGGATGATCGGCGTGAATATAAGGGTCAGAATTCCATATAGCGCAACCATGATGATTGGCACAAAAGCGACAGCCCCGCCAAGAACAGCAATGACAATGATAAAAATGAAAACGAAGGGAAGTTCCAGCAAAGTCAGGGCCATGGCGCCGGTAAAGAAATCACGGATGGTTTCAAAATCCTTGATCCGCGCCACTTGCGAACCGATGGTCGAGCGCTCGGTGAAGGCTGGTTGCAAAAACAGGATTTTGTGAAAAATCGCTATCCCGACAATATTGTCCAGCCGGGCGCCGATATGCGACAGAATGCGCGTCCGGATATAGCGAAGGACCAAATCACAGAGCATCGCTATGCTGACTCCGACGGCGAAAAACGCCAGTGTCGACATCGACTTTGTCGCAACAACCTTGTCATAAACCCCCATCACGAACAGCGGCGTCGACAGAGCCAGAATATTCAGGAAAAAGGTCAGGCCAAGGGTCTGATAGAACAACGACCGGAACCTTTCGTTGACGGCGCGGAACCAACCCAGTTTCTGTTGCTGTGGCAAAATTTCTTCGGGATCAACCGAATTGAAAAACAGGGCAGTCCCTTCTGTGTTTTCCTTTACAATTTCCCGGTACGCTTCCTTGCCACCATCGTAAACATTGATTTTACCGCGTTGCGCGTTGAGCAGGACAATCGCGTCGCCACCCTTCGGCAAAAACAGGCAGGGGTACAGGCGCGGGTCAATCTTGTTCAGGCGCAAGGCCAGTGGCCGACTTTCAAAATGCAGCGTCGCCATGATATTGCGGAAACTGGTCAGATCGATTGAATCGACAAAATGTGGAACAGACTCAGCAATATGACGCGGGTCACCACGCCAGTTGAGGGCCTTCAACAGTGGTAATAGACAATTTGACAGGTCGGTCTGGTCCCTTAGCGCCGCCAGTGCTGCCCGGCCCACAATTTCAACCGGCGCAGCCGAAACAGGTCCACCGGCACCCATCGGTTCAGGCTGGGGTGGTGGCGTTCCGCCTCCGCCCGCTGGTGGCGTGGGCGGAACACCGCCCCCGGAAGCCGACGCAGCAGGCGGCGGGACAGGCGCAGAGGCGGCCTCGGTCGGTTGTTGCGATTGGAGTGTCGGCGGAACAGGTTTGGCCTGTTCCGGTTTGGCTTGTTCTGCTTTGACGTCTGTCTGAGGTGGAGCGGTATCGTCTGATGACGCTGCTTTGGGCGGTTCAGCGCTTTGCTGCTCCAGTTGTTTTTTCCGGCGAGGCGGCAGACGTTTTGGCGCTTTCGGTTTTTCCTCCGGAGCGGCAGATGTTTCTGAACGCTGGTCAGATTTAGGCGCAGGCGCTTGAGGTGCGGCAACACCGGGCGCACGGGCCGTAGAAATACCGGGCTTGGGGGCCGGTCTTGCCGGCGGGGCAGGTTCAGCCCGTTCCTCAACCATGGGCATCGATTGCGGTGAAGGTTCCACGACAACACTGGATACTGGTGCCGGGTCGGGCATTTTCGATAGCGGAGCTTTGAGCTTTGGCGGAGCGGCTTTTGTCGACTTTCCGGCAATCTCCCCCATTGGCCGTCCCGGTACGTCTAGTGGCGACTCATCAAAAGCTTCAAGTTTTGAAAGCGTTTTCGACATAATCTATCGGCTCTCCGCCCAACGACCCGTCGGCAATATTCCAGCCGATGTGGCTTTACCCGCACGAACAAGTTTTCCGAACAGGCCCGTCACCGGTCGGTCTGCTACCTGAACAACCCGGTCCCCAACGTCCCCGGACGTCAGGGGCGGCTTTTGCCAATCGTCATCAAGGGCTTCAATTTTTCTCAATTTCGTGTCGATCATACCGGTGTCACCTGACCCTGATGTCCAGCCAACTGATCTGTATCGACACCACGCTCGACAAGGTGTGGACCTTCAATATCGAAAACGCGGTCAGACAGCTTTAACAGCGACGGACGTGAGGTAACCAGTATCAGCGTCACCCGACCCTTCAGTTTTTCCAGCAATCCGCGCAGCATGGCATCGCCTGCTCCATCCATGGAGGTATTGGCTTCATCAAACAGCAACACCCGCGGCTTATCGACCAGGGCACGTGCAATAGCGATCCTCTGCTTGATACCGCGCGGCATTTTGTCGCCAGCCCCGTCGCCAACTTGGGAATCGTATCCCTGCGGCATGTGAGCGACGACGCTGTCCAATCCCAGAAGCTTTGACATGTCCAACGCATCATCAACCTTGTCTTCGCGAAACATCGTCAGGTTCTCCAGCAGGGTGCCGTTAAACAAAATCGCTTCCTGCGGAAGGTAAGATGCCTGGGTGCGGATACTCGACGGGTCATAATCCTGTAAATCCATACCATCAATCCGCACCACACCACTACTCGGCGCGTAGACGCCCATCATCAGGTACAGCAGCGTGGTTTTGCCACTGGCGTTGGACCCGCTAATGCCAACAATCTCACCAGCGCGGGCCTGCAAACTGATGTTTTCAAACTGTGGCGGGAGCTCCTCGCCATCCTTATTTGTACCGTAACCGAAGGTGATGTCGTCCAGTTCTAGATCACCATGGACTTTCGGCAGCAGCGGCAATCCTGCGGGTTTCTCCACCTGCATGGCAAAAAGTTGATCAAACCTTATGCGCGCCAATTTGATCGACTGATATCGTGTCCACAAACCCACCAATTTTTGCATCGGCTGCATCGACCGCCCAGCCAGCATGGTACATGCCGCCAATCCACCTACAGTGAGTTTTGCATCAATCACCAGTGTCGAACCAAAACCGACGACTGAAAACAACACCAGTTGTGAAAACAGCGCCCCGGAACTCAAAGCATAGGAACTACGGAGCGCGACGGCGTGCTCCGCTTCCGCGCTGGTTTCCTGAAGACGCTCATAGCGGCGAACCATCTGTTCTTCCATCGCCAGCCCCTTGACCGTGTGGATGCTGCCGAGCACTTCGATGATGAAACTGAAACGACGGTCATCTGCGCCCATTCGATCACTCAGCGCGTCACGCAATTTGCCACCGATAACATAAGCTGTGGCAACAAACAGAATGATCAGAACGACCGGAACGAAAAACAGCCACCCGGCCAGATATGCCATCGCACCCAAATACAGAATCGCGAACGGAGCATCCCAGATCGCCAGCAAAGTCTGACCGGCATAATGTTCTTTAAGTTGGCTGATGGCGCTATAGCTCTCCAAATGCGAGCCAGCGCCATTCTTGTCAAAATCAAGAATTGAGACCCCGAGAAAACGCTCGATTGCCGCCGTTCCCGCCAGATGATCAAACCTTGCGCCCATCCAGCCACTGACATAGGACCGCCCCATCCGCAAAAAGGCTTCAAGGATCAGGGCGATACCTATTCCAACAACCAGAAGGACCAGTGTACCTTCTGCCGAGTTCGGGATAATGCGATCATAAACCTGCAACAGCGTCAGCGGCATTGCCAGCGACAGGATATTGATGAAAAACGATGCAATAAAAAGATCGAAGTTTCCGCCCGCGACGTACCCACTCGCGCGCAAACGCTGGGTACCCTCGTCGACCTCTCTTTTTTTACGCCCGAACATCAAGCCGGCTGCCTATCGCTCAATTGGTTTGCCCAGTATCAGGAACGGCATGCGTCAACGCGACGCACAAACCACCCCGCTATAGGATTAATCGCCTTTCCTTAAATATTCGTTATCAGGCAGGGGGCTACTGCGTAAGAAAACATTTGGATTCAAAGGGTTAAATTGATCGGTTTTGGTTAACGCGGCACCCGTTCAAGGCATCGTGCGGTTGAGTTCACCGATGATCCGGCGGGCGATTTTCATCGCCTCTTCGCGCTCCATGGACGGTTTCAATCTCGGGTCATATAGCGCCTTGATCATGATCCGGTCTGATCTGGTCAGTGATGTAATATGCCCTTCATTCGAGAAAATTGACGTCCATGCCGAGTCAGTATCGTTAGGCAAGCCTAGGCTTTGCGTCATTTCCTCAAGCAGGCAATGCTCGGTCCTGGACTTGATCCTGTCAGCATTAACAACGATCACCACCCGGTCGATCAATCCCTGTTCCTGATTGTGCCACATCAGGAAATAGCACCCGCCCTGCCCGCCCAATCGACGTAGAAGTTTCGCACCAACGGCAACGAGATTGGGGTTTGTCAGTTGTGAACGTGGGACAATCTTGATTTCAAAATTTGGTGGCTCGTCAGTATCTTTGACATCTTCGGTGCGCAGGTTGGTCAAGGATACCAGTGTTTCCAGATGTCTCTGGATATACTGCAAATAAAGCGGGTCGACGCGTTTCTGCTGAAGTTTCAGCGACGTATTGCCGTCCGAATCGGGTGTTGAAATTTCGCCATAGGCCTTGACGACGATCCGCAGGGGGCTGTTCCATTTTTTTATCCGGTCAAGCGCTTTAAATCCCTTGAACTCGGTGCCGAAAACGATGGAACGGAACTGCACCGTCAGTTCGTCGACACTGGGGTTCGTTGCGCCGGAAGGTTCTGCATATCCAGAACAGGGAGCCAGAATCAGACCAGCCAGAATCATAATTCCCAGTCGCATCATCTTTTTTATCATTGAATTTGCGCGCTATCCACGATTTACACCAAGGATCCTCCAGGATTTCAGCATCTGCTCGGCAAGTGGATAGAAGGTCTGGAAATCCTTTTCAGGTGCCGTATACGACCAGACGTGGGCAAGTGGTTGCAAAGGTCTCGGAATTACGAATATGACCTTTCTGAACTTCTGCCCGGAATGGCTATAAATTGCGCTCAACTCCCGACCCTGCAATTGGATACCATCATAAATATAGGACCAAGGCTGATCGACCGTGAACTGGACCCCGCGAACTGAGCGCGAAAGGTTGGTTTTGAGGTCGGCGACGGCAAGGCTCAGGACATCGTTTGAATTTGCCGCTCCCGGTGGTTTGATATTCTCGACACTGACAATTGAGGTGTAGGTCGGGGTTCCGGGACGACCACTGAACATCATTGTCGTTGTTGCCGGTTCGGACTGCACCCAATCTGTTGGATAAAGCATGGAATACCCCAATTCCGGCCTGATGAATTTCCCGGCTCTGGTTTGGAACTGTTCAGATTTCGGAACAGATTCACCCTGCGCCGGAACAAAATTGTTCAACAGCCATTCAAATTCATGGATATAACGGGGAAATTCACGCAGCGCGGCGATAAAAATAAACACATAATCAAGCTTCTGTCCGCGCACGAATATCACCTGTGAGCGATTGTTCGCCCCTTCATAATTGACCAGATAAGCATCCAGACCGGCGACTTGCAGAACATGGTCATCAAGGCGCTGGTTCCAGGGTTTTCCCGGTCCGAAATACTTTTTTTCAATAAGTCCGGGAAGTTGATTTAATGGGATCTGATGACGTGAGGCGCCAGCCTGAACAGAAATCTTGTATCCCTTGCGTGAACGAATCGATATCTGGGAATTGTCGTCTTCCCGCTCAAGGACTTCGTCTCCAGGCGGCACAGCCAATGTGTAGCCATATTTGGGATGGGTGAAAATCCGTGACTGCGCCTGACGGGCGGCGTCCGGTGGTTTCGGCGAAATCGCCTGTGAAGTCTGGGATTCTGCGGCATTGGTAAGGCCTGCAAGTATCAGGGCGACCACACCACAACGCCTCAGCACTTTCCAGCTACTCATCAATTATCCAAATCTCGTCAATGACATAGTGACAATGATGCTCTCAAAATCGTAAAATTATGTTAATTATAGCCAACGAAAGTGACCAGATTATGGCCCGCGTCAAGGACGATATCCGCAGCCTGTCGGGGATGCAGAAAGCTGGCATTTTTATGCTGGCGGTTGGCGACAAGCTGTCGGCCAAGCTGTTTGAGCGGATGGACGATGAAGAAATTCGCGACCTGTCGCAGGCGATGTCGTCTCTGGGGTCAATCAATTCGACAATTGTTGAACGTCTGTTTGTCGAATTTGCCGATCAACTGTCCTCTGCGGGCGGGCTGGTCGGTTCGTTCTCGTCAACCGAAC
>JAJFIJ010000187.1 GCA_021775105.1 Rhodospirillales bacterium
TCCCGACCGGCCCGGCCCCGGAGACCGTAAATGTTTTTGATCAACACGACGATATCCGACCGGACCCCGCTGTTTCGACCGAACCCGAGACCTCATCCCCACCGGTGGAACTGAAATCTGGCAACAATACGGTTGAGCCCGGCAAACAGCTATCGGATGACAATCGCAAGACCATGCTGAGATTTCTCGAGCGCTGCCTGACAGAACTGGCGGACGATATTGAACGGCTCGACCAGTACACCGTATTTGGCATAAATCTGTTTCTCGGTGGTGCTGTCGACAGGCTATCGGAAAACCTCAATCTGACGGCCATGCAGAAATTTGTCCTGATCAGGGAATCCATCGGTGCCCTTGGTACGCCACCTGAAATGATTGATGTCTTTTGCGCAAAGTTCGACGAATACAATTCAGAGCGCAAATACCGGCTGATGACCGACACCGGGCGACGTTTGATGGATATGCATCTGAACGACGAAACAGACGGTTTTCGTGAACTGTCCGACATGATGCGCCGCTGGCGACGGTCCGATGCCGCAGCGGCGCAAGCCCAGGGTATTGTCGTCATCATGTTCACCGATCTTGTCGGCTCAACCCAGATGACCCATGACCGCGGCGATTTTGGCGCGCAGGAAATTGTTCGCGCCCACAATGCAATCGTCAGAACCGCACTTGCCGAACACCACGGCGAGGAGGTCAAGCATACCGGCGACGGGATTATGGCGAGTTTCGCCAATCCGACCGGTTCCGTCGGTGCCGCCATCCGCATTCAGCGGGATCTCGCCGCCCACAATCGCCTGAACCCCGACAATCCCGTCCAGGTCCGGATCGGTCTGAATGCCGGTGATGCCGTTCGGGAAGAAGATGATTTTTTCGGGCAAACCGTTCAGCTTGCCGCGCGCATTTGCGACAAGGCGGGAAGCGGACAAATCCTGATCACCGGATCGGTACGCGACCTTTGCAAGGACCACGCCTTCGACATGCGCGAGTCGGGTCCGTTTGAACTGAAAGGTATCGACCGCCCGGTCATCGCCTTTACGGTTTCCAGCACCGAGTAACTCTTTATCCGGTTTCCAGCGCCAAAATCGCCTGCAACCCTTCGCGGTAGGTGGGATAGGCGAGGCTGACCCCGAGCTCGTCCCTGATCCGTTTGTTGTCGACCAGGCGATTATCATTCCAGAAACTGAGCGCCATCGCCGACATCTCGGCTTTTGCTTCATCAAAGGAAACTACCGGTGGCGGGTTTATGCCCAGCAACGAGCAGGCATAGGCTGTGACCTCGGCGGGTGGCGCCGCTTCATTGTCACACAGATTATAGATCGCGCCGGGATTGGGTTGCCTGATCGACGCCTCGATGACCGTGGCAATATCGTCAACGTGGATGCGCGAAAATTTGTGATCGGGTTTGACAATCTGGCGGGCCTTGCCGCCGCGCACGGTGTCGAGCGTACTGCGTCCCGGTCCGTAAATCCCGGACAGCCGGAAAATATGAACGGCCAGGCCGTGATGTTGATAGAGATCAAGCCACCCCTGCTCGGCCTCAACCCGTCGGCGGGACCGGTCCGAGGAGGGCGATAATTCAGCCGTCTCATCGACAAGCCGGCCTCCGGTATCGCCATAAACGCCCGTTGTCGAGAGGTACCCAACCCATTCAAGCGACTTGAGCTGGGCGAGAGCGCGATGATGGCAATGCAGGACCGGGTCGCCATCGGGTGCCGAGGGCGGAACGGAGATCAATAAATGGGTAACGTCGGACAGGATGTCGCCGAACCCGGTCATTGGCGTGGCACCGTCAAAGACCCGCGCCCGGATGCCCTCATCGCTTAACCGCCCCACTGATTCAGGTTCACGGCAGGTGCCGCCGACGCTCCATCCGGCCCGCATCAGGAGTTGGGCGACCGTTCGTCCACTGAACCCGAGACCAAAACAGAAGAAATTTTTATGCGCACTCATTCGGCCTGCCTTTATCTGCCTGAAACTACTTGCCATCACATCTTATAACCCGCCAAATTGGCCCTGCAATGATTCGACTGAAATATATACCGATTTTGCTAACCCTGATGACCGGCGTCGGCTTGACAGCAACCGTTCGGGCGCAAGAGGTCGACCATGCCGCACGCTATCGCGCCTGCATGGCGATGATTGAAAACAATCCAAAACTGGCGTTCAGCGATGCCATTCGCTGGCGCGACCTTGGCGGTGGCGAGGGCGCCAATCATTGTGCCGCCGCCGCCCTGATCGGCTTGCAACAATACCGCGAAGCCGCATCAAGACTGGAAGAACTGGCGCTTGATTCGAAACGTCCGCCGGAAATGAAGGCGCGTATCCTCGCGCAAGCCAGTCAGGCGTGGCTGCTGTCTGGCGACGGGTCGCGCGCCGAAGCTGTTGCCACGGCGGCGCTGACTCTGGCACCTGAATCCGCCAATATCCTGATCGACCGGGCACAGGCGCGGGCGCAATTGAAAGATTTCGAAGGCGCGCGACAAGATCTCGATGCCAGCCTCAGAACCAATCCCGCCGATGCCGATGCCTATGTTTTCCGGGCCACGGCAAAACGCTTCCTTGATGACATAACAGGTGCCGCCGCAGATATCGAGACGGCGCTCGGGATTAACAGCTCACACGCAGAAGCACTGCTGGAACGCGGCATTCTGAGACGGCTTTCAAAATTCGACAAAGGGGCCCGGGAAGACTGGCTGATGGTGTTGAGCGTTGCGCCGGGCTCGGATGCGGCCAAAGCGGCGCGAGAGAACCTCGCCAAAATGGATGTAAAACTGGCACCGTGAGGTTAGAGCATAACCGGAGAAAATGGACTCATTTTTGAACGTGATTTTGCGGTAAAAATGAGAGGATAGCGCATTTTCGATGAACCGGAACTCATCGGAAACGGGCTAGAAATCAAGATCGCGGTAATGCGGCGGCGGCGGCGCGCCGGGGATATGGTCTTCCAGCAGCGGGCGGAAACTTGGTCGCGACTTGACCCGCGCATACCAGTCTTTTGCCGCCTCGTGGTCGCTCCACGGAACATCGCCCAGATAATCAACGGACGACAGATGCGCAGCTGCACAAAGATCGGCCAGCGTCAAATGCTCTCCGGCCAGCCATTTCCGACGATCAACCAGATAGCCGATATAATCGAGATGCGTGTGAATATTGGCAAATCCGGCCCGAACTTTCATGGAATCCGGTTCACCCAGCCCGAGAAACCGTTTCATCATTTTTTCGCCAACCAGATTTTCGCTCACTTCGGTGTTGAATTTGCGGTCAAACCAGTAAATCAGGCGTCGTGTTTCGGCTTTCTCCAGCGCGGAACGCCCGATCAGCGGCGGTTCAGGGTGAACGTCGTCAAGGTATTCGCAGATCGCATCACTGCCCGACAGCGCGGTCCCGTCATCTTCGACCAGCACCGGCACTTCGCCGACCGGATTAAGCGCAAGAAATTCGTCACGCCGCTCCCAGACGCTTTCCGCGCGCATCTGGAACTCAATGCGCTTTTCATAAAGACACAAACGTACCTTGCGGCAGAAGGGATTTAACCAGAGGTGATACAGTGTCAGCATTTCCGTCCTCTTATATCGAGCCTGTTCGCCTTTGCCAGTCTCAATAACATATCACTCGCAAAAAAGTGAATATGTCACCTATAGCCTAACGGTATTGATAAAGCGTAAAACTATGGCAACGCAGAATTTGCTGAAGGAATCCCCATGCTGATCAAGATCGCCAAAGCCTCTGACATCAAATCATCGGAAATTACGCCAAAATCGCTGTTCGATCAGCGCCGGAAATTTCTGAAAACCGCGGCCGTCGCCGGCGCTGGCATGGCGTTGGGGTCAATCGGCGGGTCGGTTGAGGCGGAAGCCGCGGCGGCCAAACTGCCGAACCTTAAAAAGACCAAATGGAATGCGGAAACCGTCGGCAAAGAACTGACACCCTATCGTTCGGTAACCGGCTACAACAATTTTTATGAATTCGGCACCGGCAAAACCGACCCCATTACTTATGCCAAGGATTTCCAGCCCAAACCGTGGGCGGTCAAGGTTGACGGGCTTTGTGAAAACCCCGGCACCTATTCTTATGAAGACCTT
>JAJFIJ010000188.1 GCA_021775105.1 Rhodospirillales bacterium
GGTCCATCATGTCGTTCAGGCGCTCCAGCGCCCAGGTGCCCGAGGTGGCGGCGTTGTCGACCAGATTTTCGTCTTCGATGATCTGGATGGTGGTCAGGGCGGCACGGGTGGTGACCGGGTTCTTCTCGTGCGTATAGTGGCCGATGGCGTATTCGCCGAGGACATCGAGTTCCGGCTGACAGAGCATGGCCGAGATCGGCAGGATACCGCCGCCAAGCGACTTGCCCATCACCAGAATGTCCGGTTCGACATTATCGTGGTCGCAGGCAAACATTCGCCCGGTCTTGCCGAGCCCGGTCGGGATTTCATCGAAAATCAGCAGCGCGCCGTGATCGTTGCAAGCCTGGCGCACCTGCTTCCAGAACCCCTTTGGCGGGATATAGGGCACAGCGCGGTTGGGTTCGGCGATAACGGCGCCGATGTCGCCTTCGCGTTCGAGCGTATGGCGAACCAGATTGGCAACGATGTTGCCGACCTCGACATCGTGCGGGTTATCTCTGGTGTGTTCGACCCCGAACGGGTTGCGGTAGGCGTCGAAGGCCGGAACATGTGAGGTGCCGGGTAACAGCGGGCCAATGGCACCGGAGCGGAACAGCTGCTCACCGCCGATGCTCGATGCGCCAACCCCGGCTCCATGAAACGAATCCCAGAACGACAGGGTCTTGAACCGCCCGGTCGCCGCGCGCGCCACCTTCATTGCCATTTCGATGGCGTCTGATCCGCCCGTCGCGTAGAGCACCTTGGAAAGATTGCCAGGTGAGATGGACGTCAGCTTCTCCGCCAGCTCAACCGCCGGATCGCAGGTGAAACGACGGGGCGAGAATGGGAGAGCGTCCAACTGCTCGGTGATGGCTGCGTTCGGGCGCGGATGGCCGTAACCGACGTGGTGCACGTTGTTGCCATGAAAATCCATGTAACGGTGGCCGTCCATATCTTCGATCCAGATGCCTTCGGCCTTGCGAACGGCGCTGAGGCATGGTGACGATACGGATTGATGCAGGAACGCGCGGGTATCGCGGGCGACCAGCGCTTCAGTTTCCGGTCCGTGATTGTCGGCGGTCCATTTGTGGCGACGGGGCGAGAAGTTGGTTTCCCCTTCGGACTGTTCCGGGATCAGAATGTGGTCGTCGTGAAATTCGTTCATGTTGATTGCCCTGATCAATGAAGATGTCTCCTTTCTATCGTGAAGCGGCCTCCCGTCGCAATTGAACATAGAAGCAAAATTTAAGCGACTTGACGTGAATGTGGCATCAGGTAGTATATTTATGCTTTGAAGCGCGAGGACCAAATGGGTGAACCGGATTTTGCGACCAATCTAAAATATCTCTGCGGATTTTACCGATCCGTCACCGATGTCTGCCGCCGTCTTGGCATCAACCGTCAGCAATTCAACAAGTATCTGACGGAAACCTCCATGCCATCGCGCCATACGATGCGGAAGATTTGCGATTTTTTCGGTGTTGAGGAATATGAAATCCTGCTGCCGCCGCCGGAATTTCGCGAAATCGTCGCCCTTCGCCCGCGCGGCGGTGAGGGCGGTCAACTGGCCCCCCTGCCGCCCTATGTCGCACCCGTTGAGGCCCTGTTTGCAGCCTCACGGACAGAAGTCGGGCGGTATCTCGGGCACTACTTCAGTTACCGGTTTTCCTTTTCCGCCCCGGACCGCGTGCTGAAATCGGTGGTCCGGATCTGGAAGCAGGATAACCGGGTGATGTCGAAGCGGGTTGAACGGTTCCATGAAGAGGAAGGGGCGGATGAACCCGTGTTGCTGGTCAAGTATACCGGTTACCTGATGTATCTCCGCGACCGCATCTATATCGTCGAAAACGAAATGCTCAGTGGTGAGGAAGTCAGCGAAACCATTCTTTATCCCGGTTATCGCAATCATGTTTCATGGTTGTCCGGCCTCAATATCGGTGTTTCGACCAGCGACGATCGGCGCATTGGGTGCGGGCGGGTGCTCTATCAGCACCTTGGTCGGAAAATCGATCTGCGCCGTGCGCTCGAAAGCTCGGGGCGCCATGACCTCAATTCAGAAGAGATTCCGGATGTGGTCCGCGACCAACTTTCCCCGGCCAGCCACAACAGCAGTGAAGCGTTTCTGTTTGCCGTGCCGAGGTGAGGTCGGAAACCAGAACCACAACCCTCGGCAGAGACTTTCTGGTCAAGTTTTTCTGCCTTATTGACATGGTGATGTACTGTTATTGTTAATCGTCACTCACCAGTCAAATTACCGTGACCTGATTGCTGACAGGGAATGTCATCGAACCTGATTCGAATTTCACATAACACGAAAGAATTTGCGCAATCTCTCCGTCTTTCGTGAGCAGCAAATCGATAGACTGGACGTTTATGAATGGGCGATCCAACAGCTTCAACGGGCCTCCACACACACCGATTTCCTGATGTTCGATCAGTCTTTGAAAGTAAGGGCCCTCATAATATTCCCAGTTTTCTTTTCGTCCTTCGTAGGTATCGGCCATCTTCTTTTTTGTGTAATCAATCCCCCACCAGTCCGTTATTTTGGTCCCCCAGAGCCTGAACTCCAGATCAAACGGGTCGTTCAGAGTATCAGCGAGCGACAGATGTCCCCACCATTCTTCAAATTCCTCGAATTTGAAGTCACGCCAGGTTGGCAGTCGGTTATCTTTGATCTTTCCACGCCATAATTCGACGAATGATTCGAATGGGCCAAATTGCCCGGCTGGCAAGTTCGAGGGATAACACAGATATCTCCAGCTGGCATCATTGGGCGAATTCATCAGACTATTGTATGTTAAGTGGTGTCGGAAAGTCACGTTTCATACAAGCGCTAGCGGAAGGGCGGAAGACATCACGCCGGTGCTTCACGAGTGATTCCAGTCATCCGGATTTTCCGAACCGGCGACAGGCCGATGATGTCGCCGTCAGTGCTGGTATCGAGGCCGAGGATTGTGCTGTTGGCGTAGGCGAAGTAGGCGACGACCTGATTGATCTCGAATATTTTGGCGCAGTCAGATTCTGTATCGTGATGTCCAAAATTCTACAGGATCAAAAATTGCTGCCCGATCAGATCCTGTTGTTCAGATCATATATCAAGCTGCCTTTTCTTGGATAGATCCTGAATAGCTGGCGGAGGTCGCCAGAGACCGGCTTGCCTCCGCCTGTCACACCAGTGGCGTCAGGCTTCTTCCGCCTGCAATTCGGCAAATATCTCTTCCATGATTTTATAACCGCTGCCCCAGCCGTTATCCATGCCGCCCATCATCTCGGTGAAGCAGGCGATTTCGGCGTCGGTCGCATCAACCGGTTTCATGGTCAGGCGTACCTTGGTGCCGGACCCTGCATCTTCAAAGGTCACGGTGGTCAACAGAACACGCGGCCAGCCCGGCATCATCGGACTGGAAATAATGTTCCAGTCCGCATCCGTCGATGAATGCAGCCAGACCATTTTTTCTTCTGTCACGACTTCCTGAAAGACCATTCTGCTGAGGTCCGATTTCTCTCCCCATCTCATCTCATTGAGCCACATGCCGCCAGGTTTCAGATCGAACCTGTGGATGGTCGTATCGGCACCGGGTCCATACCAGCGGGCCAGCAGGTCCGGATCCGTCCAGGCTCGCCAGACCATATTGCGGGGTGCGTCGAATTCGCGGTCAAGGATGTATTCAGGAGTTTCAGTCAATTTCCGTTTCCTTTGTTTCCGATAGTTTCATACGGTGGAGGACGTCATCCAGCTGATCGAAGCTCGACTTCCAGAATTTTTCAAACTCACCCAACCAGTCAACCGCTGCTGCCATGTTGTCGGCCTTCAACCGGGCAGGGCGGCGTTGCTGATCGATATCACGCTCAATCAGCCCGGCACGCTCCAGCACTTTCAGGTGACGTGAAACGGCGGGTTGGCTCATCTTGAAAGGTGCAGCGATCTCATTGACCGAGGCCTGACCGTCCGCCAGCCGTGACAAAATCGCGCGCCGCGTCGGGTCCGCCAGCGCCGAAAATACGGCGTCCAGATTGGGTTGAACTGAAATATAACTAAGTTGTTCCATAACTGTATTGTTATATAAAAAACCAAGCCATGTCAAATATTATTGACCCACCCAGAATTCAGATAAGCGTTGAATTTGAACTGATATTAATTGTCGCGCTGTCTTAAATGAGTAGCTGCGGACATGATGACGGATGGAATCCGGAAATTAAGAAAATTTGGTCGTCTCGCGGAGATTCTTTCCGTCTACGGAATCCCGGACAGGAAATAAACTTTCCAGCCCGGTGGGTGTTGTGTAGGCCCAAGGTTTCTAGCGCTCTCTATATCTGATATCTGTCAAAAAACAAACTATCAGCCCAACACGGCTCCTCACGTATGCCCCCAATCCTCCGGATCATCCGAATTCCCCGGCGACAGGCCGATGATGTCGCCATCGGTGTTGGTGCCGAGGCCGAGGATGGTGCGGTTGGCGTAGGCGAAGTAGGCGACGATCTGATTGATCTCAAGAATTTCGCCATCAACGAACCCGGCGTCGCGCATGGCGTTGATGTCCTGCTCGGTTGTCTCGGAAGGAGAGGTTGTCAGGGTGCGGGCGTAGAGAAGGGCGGCGAGTTCCTTACCGGAGAAAGCCGCCTCCGGGGTATCTGCATTAAATGCCGTGCGGATTTCAGTGGCGCGGGAGTCGTCATTCAGCAACCGGCACAGCCCCTGAAAGTGATGGTCAACGCAGTAGGCACAGTTGTTGAGCTGGCTGACATAGACGCCCAGGGTTTCAAGGAACCACTTCGGCACCGTGTTGGCGGAGTGGTGCAGCACGTATTTATAGAGTGCCATGTGCCCTTCCATGGAATGCGGGCGCAGGCTGTGTGACATCATGATGTTGTCGACGTTGTTGTCCGGTCCCTTGACCCGGTCATAGAGTTTCTTCAAACGGCCTTTGGCCTGATCATAGGGAACGGTTGTGATCCACGACATGGGCGTTTTTATCCACATTGCGCCCGGCGGCGCATCATCCACATTGCGCCCGGTGGCGCAGCATGTGATCGGCGAGTACGCAGGCCATCATCGCTTCGCCGATGGGCACGGCGCGGATGCCGACGCAGGGGTCATGACGGCCCTTGGTCGAAACTTCGGTGTTGTTGCCGTTGCGATCAACGGTGTCTCTGGGGGTCAGGATCGAGCTGGTCGGTTTGACGGCAAAACGGCAAACCACATCCTGACCGGATGAAATGCCGCCGAGCACGCCACCGGCGTTATTCGATCCGAACGCCACGCTGTCACCGTCCATGCGCATCTCGTCGGCGTTCTCTTCACCGGTCAGGCAGGCCGATTCAAATCCCGCACCAATCTCGACACCCTTGACCGCATTGATGCTCATCATCGCCGCCGCCAGATCCTGATCAAGCTTGCCGTAGACGGGTGCACCCCATCCTGCCGGAACGCCTGATGCGACAACTTCTATCACCGCGCCGATTGATGATCCGGTTTTCCGGATGTCGTCAAGATAGCCCTCAAATTCCGGAACGGCTTCGGAATCCGGGCAGAAAAACGGGTTGTCATGGACGTGTGCCCAGTCCCAGTTATCCCGGTTGATGTGGCGATCTCCCATCTGAACCAATGCGCCACGGATGACGATACTGTCACCGAGAATTTTTTTGCCGATGCCGCCCGCTGCCACCCGCATGGCGGTTTCGCGGGCCGAAGACCGTCCGCCGCCGCGGTAATCGCGAAAACCGTATTTGGCATCATAGGTATAATCCGCATGTCCGGGTCGGAACTTGTCCTTGATGTCACCATAGTCTTTCGAGCGTTGGTCGACATTTTCAATCAGCAAGCCGATAGAGGTGCCTGTGGTCTTGCCTTCGAACACGCCTGAGAGAATTTTGACCTGATCGGGTTCCTGACGCTGAGTGGTGAAGCGCGACTGGCCGGGTCTGCGGCGATTGAGGTCCGCTTGCAGGTCCTCTTCCGTTAGCGCAATCCCCGGCGGCGTGCCATCGACGACACAGCCCAAGGCAGGCCCGTGGCTTTCACCAAAGGTTGTGAACCGGAATAAATGACCGAAACTGTTATGCGACATAAGTTGACCGTACTTTCGTATCGGGGGTAACTGCTTTCGTCAGACGACGGAAATATCTGGCGCGTCCACCGCTTTCATACCGACGATATTATAACCGCAATCGACGTGATGTGTCTCACCTGTAACACCGCTCGAAAGGTCGGACAGCAGATAAATCCCGGCACCGCCAATATCATCCATATTGACGTTGCGGCGAAGCGGCGAGTTGTATTCGTTCCATTTCAGGATATAGCGGAAATCGCCGATGCCGGATGCAGCCAGTGTTTTCATCGGGCCGGCCGACAGGGAATTGACGCGGATGTTTTCCTTACCCAGGTCTTCGGCGAGATAACGCACACTGGTCTCCAGCGCCGCCTTGGCGACACCCATGACGTTATAGTGCGGCATCACCCGTTCGGCACCGTAATAGGTCAGGGTGACCATACTGCCGCCATCGGTCATCAGTTTTCGGGCGCGCTGGGCAAGGGCGGTGAACGAATAACACGAAATATTCATGGTTCGGGCGAAGTTGTCGGCCGACGTGTCGATGTAACCGCCCTTCAGTTCTTCCTTGTCGGAATAGGCGATAGCGTGGACCAGAAAATCGAGCTTCCCCCATTTCGATTCAAGTTCGGAAAAAACCGCATCCATGCTTGGCGTATCGGTCACGTCACAGGGGAGCACCAGATCGGATCTAACTGATTGGGCCAGAGGGATGACGCGTTTTTGCAAGGCTTCACCCTGAAAGGTGAAAGCCAGTTCTGCACCCTGCGCATGAGCCGCTTTGGCGATCCCCCAGGCGATGGATCGTTCGTTCGCGACGCCCATGATCAGGCCTTTTTTGCCAGCCATTAAAGTTCCGGATGCAGTCATGTTTCCCCTCGTGTTTTTAATGTGTTTGCCATCGGAATTTGATGGCATCAGATCGTACACATAAGTCCGGAAATGGCAAAAATCCAGCAATCACGATATGTTGCGGATTGTGACAGGTTGGGGCGAATAATCCGAACTTGCGTCACTGCCTTTGCCAAACGAGTGAATTCCCTTGTATTATCGCGACCTGGGAAAAACTTGAGGGAATCCGAGGTATGGCAGAGGTGTCGCAAACTCCGGAACCGGACGCACCAAAGCAGACAAACAATTTCAGTTACCTGATACCGTTTTTGGCTTACGTGTGGAAACGATTCGCCGATGACCGGTGCTGGCGCATGTCAGCGGGACTCAGTTACACGTCGCTTCTGGCTATTGTCCCGCTAACCGCAATCGCGTTTTCCATGCTGGCTGCTTTCCCGGTGTTCGAAGGGGTCAGGGACCAGTTTCAGGATGCCGTATTTTCCAATCTGCTGCCCCAGTCAGCAGATGCGATGGAGGAATATTTCAGTCAGTTCATCCAGAACACGACCGGCCTGTCGGCGGTTGGAATTGTTGCGTTGGCGGCCACGGCAGTCTTGTTGCTGGGCACGATCGAAGCCGACCTGAACGCGATTTTCCGTGTTGAACAGCCGCGTGCGCTGGCCCCGCGCCTGCTGGTGTTCTGGGCAATGATTTCGCTGGGACCGTTGTTGCTCGGTGCGAGTTTCTCACTCTCGACCTATTTTTTTGCCGCGACCAAATGGCTGGGCGTTGATCTGATATCAGGGCCGCTCGGTTTCCTGACCCAGTCAGTGCCGACGCTTATCATTATGGTGCTTCTGTGTGCCTTCTTTCTGACCATTCCCAACAGGCCGGTCTCAATCCGCGCGGCGTGCGTTGGCGGCATCAGTTCGGGGTTGTTGTTTGCCAGCCTGCGCAAGATTTTCGGCTGGTATGTGGCAACCTTTCCAACCTATCAGAACATTTACGGTGCGCTTTCCGTGGTCCCGATCTTTCTCGTCTGGATGTATCTGTCGTGGACAGTTGTGCTGCTGGGCGCGGTGCTGACGGCATCATTGGGTGAATGGCAAAGCGCAGGCGGAAAACCGCTCAACAGGGAACTCAGGGCCGGTCCGCGCATGGTCGTTGCGCTCAGAATTCTCGGGTTGCTGTTTGATGGCAGCCAGACGGGAAAAGCCGTGACCCGCAAGGTCATTCTTGGTGCGCTGGGCAGCGGAGAAGAGGCGGTCGAGCGGATTCTGTCGATGCTGAGCCATGCCGGGTTTGTTTGCCGGGCAGAAAAAGGCGGGTGGATTCTGTCGCGTGATCTGGCAAGCGCGACGCTCTACGATCTCTATCAGGCACTGGAATTGGGGATGCGCGACAAAGATCTGGCTGTCGGTGTTGACGAAAATGCGGAAATCTGGCGGGTCCGTCTGAGTGATCAGTTGAAGCATCTGCAGTCTGCGCAACAACAGGCGACCGATGTTTTCATCCGCGACCTGATAGAAGGAACGCCTGATTCGGGAAGTGAATCGACGGAGATTGCATCGAACCTGCGTTCGGTGACCTGACGGGTATCGGCTTATGGAACTCACCTTTCTCGGCGCGACGGGCACGGTGACCGGATCGAAGTACCTGCTTGAACATGCGGGCCAGAAAATTCTTGTCGATTGCGGCCTGTTTCAGGGGTTGAAGGAACTGCGCCTCAGAAACTGGGAACCGCTTCCCGTGAACCCGGCATCAATCGACGCTGTTCTGTTAACCCATGCGCATATTGACCATAGCGGTTATATCCCGCTGCTGGTCAAAAACGGTTTCAGGGGCAAGATTTACTGCTCCGAGGCAACGTTTGATCTCTGTACTATTTTGCTGCCCGACAGTGGTTATCTTCAGGAAGCCGACGCCCGTCGGGCCAACCGGTACGGCTATTCCAAACACAAACCGGCGCTGCCGCTCTATACCCAAAAGGATGCGGAACAATCTCTCAAGCAGTTCAGCACTGTCGGGTTCGACAAGTCCCGCGATATCGGCGGCGGTCTGGCTTTTACCCTGAACCGCTCAGGCCACATACTGGGGTCCGCCTTCATCCGGATCAGTGACGGGCAGACATCGGTGCTGTTTTCCGGAGATATTGGCCGCGCCAGTGACCCGGTCATGAAACCGCCTGCACAAATACAACGTGCCGATTATCTGGTGCTCGAATCGACCTACGGCGACAGGCTGCACAAGGATGATGATCCATTGAAAAAAATTGGCGACATCATCAGCAACACCGCCGCACGCGGGGGGTCGGTCATCATTCCGGCGTTTGCCGTCGGCCGGACCCAGAACATTCTTTACTACATTCACGAGCTTAAACGCAGCAGCGCAATTCCGGCGGCAATCCCCATATTTCTCGATAGCCCGATGGCGATAAATGCAACGCAACTCCTTGCCCGGCACAAAAATGATCATCGTTTACCCGAGAAATTATGGACGGATGTATCGCGTATCGCGCATTATGTTCACGCGCCGGAAGAATCGAAAGCGCTGGACCATAGTGCCGGAATGCCTGCTGTCATCATCTCGGCCAGCGGTATGGCGACGGGCGGACGGGTGCTGCACCATTTGAAATATTTCATTGGCGACGAACGCAACACCATCCTGTTTACCGGTTATCAGGCTGCCGGGACGCGCGGTGCCCGTCTGGTTCATGGTGAGGGCGAGATCAAGATTCACGGGCGCATGTGGCCGGTGCGGGCACAAGTCGAAGAGTTGCACAACACATCCGCCCATGCCGACTATGGTGAAATTCTTGACTGGTTGGGGAATTTTCAGGCCCCGCCCCGGAGAACCTTCATCACCCACGGAGAACCCGAAGCCGCGTCATCTCTCCGCTTGAAAATCGAAGATCACCTGGGCTGGACTGCCGAGGTGCCGGACTATCTGCAGCAGGTTGTGCTGTGAGCGGCAACTGCCCAGAATTCCGTTCGATGAACGCTATGCTGCAAAGCCTTTTCTGATATATAATGTAAAAGAGAATCACGTTCTCATAACTCAATCAAGTAGGGGTTTTGCAACAGAATCCTGCCAGCACCTCACAACAAAGTTGTACTATTCTCGTCCTGACCCACGATCAGGGAGCAGGTTTCACAACTCCATCTCGGAACAATTCGTCGATCTGATCCTGGGAAATCCCATAATCCGCCAGTACGTCGGCCCCGTGTTCGCCGAGACCGGGGGCCGGCCGGTCTTTCTCCGGTTTGCAGTTTTTTACATTGAAGGGAGATTTCGGAACAACCAGCTTTCCTTCCGTCGGGTGTTCGATGTTCTCGAAAAACCCGACCGCGTTCAGGTGCGGGTCGTCAAACAGGTCGGCAAAGCTGTTGACCGGGGCGCAGGGAATATCGAGCTCCCTGAAAATGGCAATCCATTCCTTCGTTGTTTTCGACGGTATGGTCTTGGAAACCGCCTGATATAATTCATTGATGCGTTCACTGCGGCTTGTCGCGTTGGATACCCATTCCTGTCCGGCCAGTTCGTCTTGGCCAATAAATTTCAGGAACTTGATCCAGTGCTTCGAGGTGTAGGGCAACAGACCGATAAACCCGTCGCGGGTCCGGTAGGGTTTGCGGTAGGGTGACGACAGGCGGCTATAAATGAGATCCCCTTCCGCCGGTTCGAACAACCGTCCTGCCATCTGTTCAAGCAGCAGGAAATGAACCACGCTTTCAAACATCGGTGTTTCAATATAACTGCCTTCACCAGTGCGGTCACGTCCCTGTAGTCCGGCCAGCACGGCCAGGGCAAAATGCAGGGCCGATACCTTGTCGCACAGGATCGAGGTAATGAAACGGGGCTCTCCGGCATCATTGGTGTTCAGCGCGGCAAGGCCGGACGCCGCCTGAATAACATCATCATAAGCGGGATCATCGGCGTAGGGGCCGTCACTGCCAAAACCGGGGGCGGTGCAATAGACCAGACGCGGGTTGATTTCGTGAACCCGTTCGAAATTGATGCCGAGTTTGTCTGCTGCCTTGCCGCGCATGTTGTGAACCAGGACATCGGCACCCTTGATCATCTCGGCCAGCAGCGTTTTGCCCTTGTCGGACTTCAGATCAATGACCAGAGAGCGTTTGTTACGGTTGCAGTTGAGGTAGGCAGCACCCATCGTATCGGAGCGTCCGGGCCGGGCGGCGCGGAACAGGTCGCCGTTTGGCGATTCGATCTTGACCACATCGGCCCCGAAATCACCGAGGATCTGGGTCGCGTAGGGACCGAGAACAATTGTCGTCAGATCAAGGATGCGAACACCGCGCAGCAGGTCAAACATGGTTATCGGGCCACCCGCTAAACACCATCTGTCCGTTTGCGGTAGACGTCGTAGGGGTGTTTCGGGCCCCAGGACTTGATGAAGTCAACGAACTCTTCATCCTGCTTTCGCGGCAGTATGACCTTGAGCGTAACGTATTGATCGCCGCGCTGGTTCGGCTTTGCGCCTTTTGCCGTTATCGGCATGCCCTTGCCCTTGAGACGCAGAATGGTTCCGGTGTTGGAACCGGGCGGCACGGTCACCGAGACCGGGCCATCAATGGTCGGGACCTCGACCTTGGCCCCGAGCACGGCTTCCGGCAGGGTGACCGGAACGTCGAGCAGAATATCCGTTTCTTCGCGGCGAAACATGGGATCGGCTTTGACCTCGATATCAACCAGCGCATCGCCCGCCGTGCCGCCACCGAAACCGGGCATACCCTGACCCTTGAGGCGTAAGGTGGCCCCGTTAGCAATGCCTGGCGGCAAGGTCACTTTCAGACGCTTGCCGTTGGTTGTCGAGATGTGTTTGACGCCTCCTTTTGCCGATTCCAGAAAATCAACGGTCAGGGAGTATTCGACATCCGCCCCGTTGACCCGGATGGTCGGGCCTCTGCGGCTGCGTTGGGTGAACGGATTGGCGCCGCCGCGACCAAACCCGCCGAACCCGCCGAATCCGCTGCTTCGGGTTCGTGTCTTGGCGCCGCTTCCGTCGATTTCGCCACGATCGAACTGACCCCGGGTTTTGGGATCGGATAACAGGTCATAGGCGGCGGAAATGTCCTTGAACCTGTCATCCGAATTCGGATTGCCGTGATCGAGGTCCGGATGGTGTTCGCGTGCCAGCTTGCGATAGGCTT
>JAJFIJ010000189.1 GCA_021775105.1 Rhodospirillales bacterium
GATGGCGGCGTCGATGACGCTGATTCCGCATTGGCAAGCGCCAAAGACATCGGATTTCCGGTTATTGTCAAAGCGTCTGCTGGCGGCGGTGGCCGCGGCATGAAAATGGCGGCAACGGAAGCCGGTCTGAAAGAAGCCTTCGAGACCGCCCGAACCGAAGCCTTGGCCGCATTCGGCAACGGCGAAGTCTATATCGAGAAATTCCTTGGTCATCCCCGCCATATCGAGGTTCAGATTCTGGCCGATCATCATGGCAATGTCGTACACCTTGGCGAACGCGACTGTTCGCTGCAACGCCGCCACCAGAAAATTCTTGAAGAAGCCCCTTCACCTGCCCTTAACACTTCGCAACGCCTCGAAATCGGCGAGACGGTTTCAAAAGCCATCGGAAAAATCGGCTATCGCTCCGTTGGCACGATCGAGTTTCTGTTTGAAGACGGAGAATTCTATTTCATCGAGATGAACACTCGACTTCAGGTCGAGCACCCGGTTACGGAAATGATCTGCGGAATCGATCTGGTGCGGGAAATGATCCGGGTTGCCAGCGGTGCACCTTTGGGTTTCGATCAGTCTGCCATCACATTTTCCGGCCACGCCATCGAGTGCCGGATCAATGCCGAAAACTCGGAAACGTTCATGCCCTCCCCCGGCAAAATCAGTGACTACCACGCACCCGGCGGACTGGGAATCCGTGTTGATTCCGGGCTGTATTCTGGCTATTCCGTACCCCCTCATTACGATTCCATGATTTCCAAACTGATCGTCCATGGCAATAACCGCAACGAATGCCTGATGCGTCTTCGCCGTGCGCTCGGGGAATATGTGATTGACGGTATCCAGACCTCGATCCCGCTGCATCAGCGCCTGATGGAAGAACAGGATTTCGTAAACGGAGATTATGATATTCACTGGCTTGAACACCTTGTCTTTGGCGCGAGGAAATGAGCCGGGCGGGCGAACCTACTGACCTTTCACCGGAACTGCTGCTCCGGGCTTACGCGGCAGGCATTTTCCCGATGTCGGAATCGCAGTATGAAGATCAGGTTTTCTGGGTCGATCCGGAATCCCGAGGCATCCTGCCACTCGACAACTATCATATCAGCCGTAGCCTGAAAAAGACGGTCCGCAAAGGACGGTTTGAAGCCAGATTTGATACAGTTTTCACCGAGGTTCTTGACCTTTGCGCCGAAACCGCACCAGAACGCGAAAACACCTGGATCAACAAGCCGATCCGACGGGCTGTGATTCGCCTCCATGAAATGGGTTTTGCCCATTCCGTCGAAAGCTGGCAGGATGATCAGCTGGTCGGCGGTCTATATGGCATCGCTCTGGGTTCAGCATTCTTTGGCGAAAGCATGTTTTCACGCCGCACCGACGCCAGCAAGGTCGCTCTCGTCCATTTGCTTGCGGTTCTCCATCTCGGGCACTTTCAGCTGCTTGATACCCAATTCGTTACTGACCATTTATCAACGTTCGGTACCATTGAAGTCACATCAAATGACTACCTCTCCCGACTCGATACGGCGCTTAAATACCAGAGCCAGTTTCACAACAATGTTGCTGGCCCCCAGCTCAGACAGGCAGTTGAACATGTGCTCGCGGGATCGTCCTCACTGAAAAATGACTAACCTTCCGATGCAACCAGGGCAATTGCTTGCTGTGCCGTCCGTAGCGCATGTTTGCGTTTCAGGGGAGAATTCAGAAACCGGTTTACCCCGGCAAGCATCATCGGCAAAGCGGCTGATTGGGCGGATTCGCTGACGTCTTCAGCCAATGCCGTCAGAATCTTGACCAGATGACACGAGACGATGAATTCGGGATTGCCGTGATCGTAAAGACTTTCCCTGTGATCAGTCAGAAACGCCTGCGAATCAGCGACCAGCCATTCGGACTCGTCAATTTCCGGATTGGTGAAAGCAGAATTGCGACCCAGAAAACATCCGAGTTGCAGCAGTCCTTGCGGCCACAGTTCCGGGTATCGCTCGCACATTTTGCGAACAGCGTTGCCAAAAGTCAGCGCGTGAGTGAAACCCAGCCATGTAACATTTTGCGATACTGGCTTGTCGGTCTGCTGCTGATATTTCATATCGTAGTGCAGCAACTGCCATCCTACCGCCTGCATAATGGCATCATAGGTTTGATGAATTTCTGCACTGCCGCCGGAAATGGTATCCAGAATTTGCACCAAACGGCCATTCTGAAGCTGCGCAGCTGCCGGAACGTCCTTTCCGTTGCCATCCCAGTTTTGCAGCGCAGGAGCATAGGCCTTGAATTCCGGGATCAGATCTTCGCGCGACGCATAGATCAGAGAGCGAACCATCATCAATGTAAGTTGAAGGGCACAATCTTCATCGTCCAACTTTCCGATCAGTTGCCCGGTCTTGTAGACATAAATCAATGCGTGGCCGAAATCCTGATAATGCGCCAGCGCGGCCCGCGCCAGAGCGGACTCTATATCTCCATAAGTCAGCCCGGAACGACAGGCTCCACGAACGAGTTCTACAGCCCGGTTTTCGTCTTCCGCTTCGATGGCATCGACCAGTTGACCGGCATCATAAGGCCTGTCGCCAACGGCGAAGGGATGGCGGGGTTCGCGTCGGGAATCCCAGGCAAAATGACCTACCGATTCAACAATGGCCGTCAGTCGCTTGGGTGAATCTGCGACTTCTCGTTCGACCAGCGCCAACCAGTCCGCAGTTGCAGGAACCGCATGTGTCGAACCAAATTCAAAATGTTCATAAGTCCATTCGATGGTTTTACGAACCGCCTCCAGAGGGTCGACCCCTGCCAGCATTAACCGCGCCACCTCTCGCGCCATGCGATCATATTCATGAAGGTCAAACCCCTGTCGGAGACCACGAAGCGCTTTTGCCGCTATCTGTTCGGTCGTCGGTTCGATAACCCTGACAAGGATGTCATCGCCGTCCAGTTCCGTTTCATAGACCGTTAATTCATCGCCACCAATCAATGTTTCGCCACTGGACAGGTCAAATTTCCAGTTATGCCAGTTGCATGTCAAAATACAACCGGACGACAGGTGACCCTCTGATAGTGGGTATCCTTCATGTGGGCAACGATTGTTGCAGGCATAAATTTTTCCATCCCGGAGAAATAGCGCGAGCTGTTTATTTCCTGTCTTGGCAACCAGACTCCCTTTTGCTTCAAGCGTCGTTAGCGAAGTAAGGCGAACCCAATACGAATTGCCATCAAGATACTGCATATTAGGACCGGTTGATGGCCGTGAACTATCATCTTTCATAATCTTTCCGATGCAGTCAGCAGATAATCAGTCATCTCGAATCCCGAAAATAGGATTGAAAAAATTTTATTACCTTACTCATATAAATGGTTATTTAATTACCGTTTATTGATTTTAGATAAGGTCGACTTTTATGAAACGTCGAAATTATTTGATAACTCACTTCAAATATTCAAGATATTTTTTAATACAGTGTAAAGGAAACCATCTGTATCCTTGAAATACCTTAATTTTTTAGTTAGGTATAATTATATTTTGAATTCAAGAAAAGGGAACATCTGGTAAAAATCCTTTCTGTCAGGGTTCTGTCAGCAAGGTTACATAATCTGAAAACAATACGGTACTGTATACAATACCCGCAATGAACGGAGTATCAGATGAGAAAAAGAACAGAATGTGACGTCCAGAAACCAACAAACGACAATACCAAGCGCTCCTGTCCGGTCGCATTGTCAAAAGCGCTTCGGAACGTAATTCTGTCTCTTGAAGAACAAAAGTCTGCCGTCGCGAAACTTCGCGATACAAATGACGCCCTTTGTATCGAAATGGACAAACTTCAAAAATCCATTGCCCGCTACAAGCGCAGTCTGAGCGGGATTGATACAAAACGACTGAGATATAAATCACGACGCTTGGCGTCGCTAATGGAGCCTTGGGCGGTCCATCAGAGCGGAAATTGAGCTCCTACTGCGGTGGCGCGGGAACAGAATTTCCACTTTCCGCATTATCCGTAATCTCCCCTTCGCAGTCGAGAATCCAGACATCATAAACCGGATGTTCGAGTGCAGACAATGCTGGCGTCGAAGCAAACATCCAGCCTCTGAACAAGCTGACTGTGGGTTCGCCACGGCGAACTTCCCAAATATCCAGAAACGCGGTGCTTTCCGGTGTTTCTTCAGGTGGTCGCTTGTCGCAATGTCTGGCGATAATTTCAAGGGTACCGAACCGGATCACGTCTCCAAGGGGTGCCTTGATCGTATAAACCCGTGCCGTCACCTTATCGAGGGCTTGAACAACAACCGTATTATGCGGGACCGCCCATGCGAAAAAGGGTATCAGTACGAATCCGAGACCGATTGCAACAGGGCGCAAAATCGTTGTCAAACCACTCAATTGTTACCCTTTTTATCACCACCCGTAGCAAGGAAGATGATTTCACCAACCTGATCTTCCAGCGAACGGAAATCTCTCGTTTCCGTTATCGCGCCACCGTCGGCGATAAACTTTTTGATATTGCCTGGCTCGATTCGTACGTACTTGCCGCCGACAATGCCCTCGCTGCCAATCGATGCCGCAGTATCAACAGGGAGTTTCACATCCGGGCGGATAGACATGGTTACTACCGCATCGAAGGTATCCGGATCGAGAGCGGTCGATTTTATCGTGCCAACCTTGATACCGTTGATACGCACGTCGCTGCCTGCGGTCAGACCGCCGATCTTGAAAAAACTGGCCCTGACTTCATACCCCGTCACACCTTTTACCTGTGCTGTTGAATAGGCAAAGAACAGGAACATTCCGGCGACGCCAAGAACCACCGCTCCCAACACTGTTTCTACTGCATTGCGCCCCATAATTTTATCCTCGCACCTTCAATTTTCAGATCCTGCCCGTTTGGCCTGCGCCACCTTGCCCTCCGATATGATCAGATCAAGCAAATCAGACACGATCACCGCATCCTGGGTCAGTACAAACTGATCTCCTGTCTTCAAAGGGTCTTCTTCAGCGCCGGGCTCAAGAACGACAAATTTGCCGCCAAAAAGTCCGTCTGTATGAATAGCTGCCGAGGTGTCTTTGGGAAACTTGTAGGCGCCTTCAATATCCATAGTGACCACCGCCCGAAACTGATCATCAAGGTTCATTGATGAAACCCGCCCGACCTTGATTCCGCCCAACCGCACCTCGCTGCCATCGACCAGACCATCGACCTTGTTGAATTTTCCAATCACACGGGTGTTTGATACACCCGCTTCAGATACCGCATCCAGCCCCTGGTTCATGAAAGCCATCAACAGGGCAAACGCGGTTACAGTCGCGGCACCAATCCAGATTTCCCGATGTTCTCTATTCACGCTCTGCCTACTCTTCCCAATTTGGCGGATCATAACCGCCGTGTCGGGTCGCGCCAAATCATTTTGGCGTCCAGGCCTCGTAATCGCCGGTCGCCGCTGCCCGTTTACCGCCTTGATAGTCATGGCCCTGCGGACGATAGGCAGCAGCCGTTCCAGTCAGGTTAGGCAGATGCTCCTTCTGCCAGTCTTTCTGACGCGTAGATTCTTCAGTCAGTGGTTCAGCGCAAGTATGATGCAGCCAGGCGTGCCACTCCGGCGGAATCCGTGACGCCTCGACTTCACCTTTGTAAAGAATCCAGCGCCGCTCCCGCCCCTGAAGCTTTTTACCCTTTGAGCGGTAATAGCGGTTTCCAAACTCGTCGGTACCAACCAGTTCGCCACAAAGCCAAGTGTTGAATAAAGTGCCTAAATGCATGGCGTCAGCCCGTCATCAATGTGTGCGGCAAGCCGCTGTTCCGTATCTCCAATATGGCACCTCACCACCGAACCGTCCAGACCTGCAGCGGACTTTCCCGAGCCACTATATATTGCGTACATGGGGCCACTAGATATAGCGACCCATATGCACTCGAAGGTATGCAATTTCAAGATTTTTTCGATTCGACGGCAGAATTCCGCGGAATCTCCGGATTCGGCAAATACCAGCTTTTACACAATATAAAGTATTTTTTGTTAGTCTGAACCACGATATATGGTTTTTACCTGTTGCGGTCCTCAATCGATTGGGCTACATTTTGCAGCTGTTGCACCTGGGCAGACACGACATCTAGTATTAGTAGACGTGTAAAGGCGGGATAACCGCCCCTAAGGCAGCATTTGGGGGGCCGTAATGGTCCAGTATTGGGATGAAACCCGAGACCTTAGATACGTGGGGGAACTATGCGCATTACGCGGTATTTCACAAAACAAGACTCTTCAGCTTATGCCGATTTCAAATTCCGGCAGACATCCAGCGAAATCAAGAATCCTGACGGCTCGGTCGTCTTCAATCTGTCGAATTTTGAAGTCCCTGCCGGTTGGTCGCAGGTGGCAAGCGATGTATTGGCGCAAAAATATTTCCGCAAGGCTAGTATTCCGGCATGCCTGAAAAAATTTGAAGAAAACTCCATTCCCTCCTTCCTGTGGCGCAGCGTCGCCGATGAAGAAGCTATGGCCAAGCTTCCTGAAGACAAGCGCTATGTCGGTGAAACCAGCGCTAAAAGTGTATTTGACCGCCTCGCCGGCACATGGGCTTACTGGGGTTGGAAAGGCGGTTATTTCGACAGCGAAGAAGACGCCCGCGTCTACTTTGATGAAATGCGCTTCCTGCTTTGCGCCCAGTCTGGTGCGCCGAATTCCCCGCAGTGGTTCAACACCGGCCTGCACTGGGCCTACGGCATCGACGGGCCGGCGCAAGGCCACCATTATGTCGATTTCAAAACCGGCGAACTGGTCAAATCTGCCTCTTCCTACGAACACCCCCAGCCCCATGCCTGTTTCATTCAGGCCGTCGATGATGATCTGGTTAATGAAGGCGGGATTATGGACCTGTGGGTTCGCGAAGCACGGTTGTTCAAATATGGTTCCGGAACAGGCTCCAATTTTTCCCAAATTCGAGGCGACGGCGAACCCCTTTCTGGTGGTGGCAAATCGTCCGGCCTGATGAGCTTCCTTAAAATCGGTGACCGGGCGGCCGGTGCCATCAAGTCCGGCGGCACCACACGACGCGCCGCCAAGATGGTTGTTGTCGATATCGACCACCCGGATATCAGCCAGTTCATCAGCTGGAAAGTCATAGAAGAACAAAAAGTCGCGGCACTGGTTGCCGGGTCGAAACTGGCCAGCAAACACCTGAATGAGGTCATGGCCGCCTGCAACGACAATGGTCTCGAAGGCGAAGACCGCTACTCACCAAAAATCAATGCGGAATTGAAAAAGGCCATTCTTGCTACCCGCAAGGCCATGATCCCGGAAAACTATGTCCAGCGCGTGATCCAATTTGCACGCCAGGGATATTCGGAGATTGATTTTCCAACCTATGATACGGATTGGGATTCGGACGCTTACCTGTCCGTTGCCGGGCAGAATTCCAACAACACGGTTCGCGTCACCAATGAATTCCTTGATCAGGTCTTGCACGACGGGGATTGGGATCTGATCAGGCGCAAGGACGGTAAGGTTTGTGAAACCCTGAAGGCTCGTGACCTCTGGGAAGATATTGGCCATTCAGCCTGGGCGTGCGCAGATCCTGGTCTGCAATTCGATACCACCATCAATGACTGGCACACCTGTCCGGAAAGCGGGCGAATCAATGCATCAAACCCGTGCTCGGAGTACATGTTTCTGGACGATACGGCATGCAACCTTGCATCACTCAATTTGATGAAATTCCGCACCGATGATGGCAACTTCGATGTTCCTGCCTTCGAAAGTGCGGTCAAAGTGTGGACCATTACGCTTGAGATATCTGTATTGATGGCCCAGTTCCCGTCTGCACGAATTGCCGAACTGTCCTATGAATTCAGAACGCTCGGGCTTGGCTTTGCCAATATCGGTGGTTACCTGATGGCGTCTGGAATTCCGTATGATTCAACCGAAGGCCGCGCCATCTGTGCAGCAATTTCGGCATTGATGACCGGAGCATCCTATGAAACTTCGGCCGAGATGGCCGAACAGCTGGGTGCTTTTCCAGGCTACGAAAAAAACAGCAAACACATGCTTCGGGTTATCCGCAACCACCAGAATGCCGCGCATGGCAATTCGGCGGGATATGAAGATCTGGCAGTCAACCCGGTTCCTCTAAAGGCTTCAGAATGCCCCGATACTGGGCTTGCCCTGGCGGCTGGCAAGGCTTGGGACCGCGCCTTGGAGCTTGGCAAAAAATCCGGATTCCGAAATGCTCAGGTTTCGGTGATTGCGCCGACCGGCACAATTGGTCTGGTCATGGATTGTGATACGACCGGGATCGAACCTGATTTCGCTCTGGTCAAATTCAAAAAACTGGCCGGTGGTGGATACTTCAAGATCATCAACGGCATGGTTCCGACAGCCCTCAGAAAGCTCGGTTATTCGGAAGAGCAGATCAAGAACCTGATCGACTATGCGGTAGGTCGCGGCACTCTGAAAGATGCACCTGGAATCAATCATCAACGGCTCCGGGATAAAGGTTTCACCGCTGATGCGCTCGCTGCCGTCGAGAAATCTCTGGGTGAGGCCTTTGATATCAAATTTGTCTTCAATAAATGGAACCTTGGCGACGAATTCTGCACTCAAACGCTTGGAATCGAACCTTCATTTCTGGAAGATGTGTCGTTCAGCATGCTTGACCATCTGGGCTTTTCGAAAGCTGATATCGAACTGGCCAATGCCTATGTTTGCGGCACCATGACGCTGGAGGGCGGCCCGGAAATCAAAGAAGAACATTTACCTGTCTTTGATTGTGCCAATCCCTGTGGCCGCATCGGCAAGCGCAGCCTGTCGGTCAACAGCCACATTCACATGCTGGCCGCATCGCAGCCATTTATTTCCGGCGCGATTTCCAAAACCATCAACATGCCAAACGCAGCAACAGTGCAAGACTGCAAGGACGCCTACATGTTATCCTGGCGTCTGGGACTTAAAGCCAATGCGCTTTATCGGGACGGCTCCAAACTTTCCCAGCCCCTGCAATCCCTGCTGATTGATGATGTTGATCTGGAAGAAGATGACGTCATTGAAACAATCGCTGAAGCGCCGAGCCCGATACGGGCGGAGATCGTTGCCGAACGCATCGTCGAGCGGTTTATCGCGGAACGTGTACGCCCGCCCCAACGGCGCAAGGGCTACACCCAGAAAGCTACGGTTGGCGGACACAAGGTTTATCTGCGTACCGGAGAATACGAGGACGGCCGCCTGTCGGAAATCTTCATCGACATGCACAAGGAAGGTGCTGCATTCCGTTCGTTGATGAATAATTTTGCCATCGCGATCTCTATCGGGCTGCAATATGGCGTACCACTGGAAGAATTCGTCGAGGCCTTCACCTTCACGCGGTTTGAACCGTCAGGGATGGTCACCGGTAACGATACAATCAAGATGTCAACGTCTATTCTTGATTATATTTTCCGGGAACTGGCAGTGTCTTATCTGGGCCGAAATGATCTTGCTCATGTCGAACCGAAGGACCTTGCGCCGGATTCAATCGGTAGCGGATCTGACGAAGGCGATTTGCAAATGGCGTCCAAAAACACAATGGAAGTGGTTCAGAAGGTTGCCAGCCGGGGGTATATGCGAAATCTGATGGTGATCAGAGGGGCCAAAGATCAAAGCCCACAGGCAGTTGCCGCAACCGGTACCGATGGGCCTGTGGCTGCAGGCGCACAGGTTACAACCCAGAGTCAGATTGTCGAATCCCTGAGCATTTCTGAAAGTGTAATTCAGACTGTTGATAATAAGATGGATCATGTTCGGGAAGCCCGAATGAAAGGCTACGAAGGCGATCCATGTGGCGAGTGCGGTAATTTTACCCTGGTACGCAATGGCACATGCCTCAAGTGCAATACCTGTGGCGGAACAAGTGGGTGCTCATGAGGGATGTGATCTTTCAAATGGCATAGATCCTCCCTGGGAAACTTGGGGTGTTCGTCGGGATTAAGTCTCCGGCAACACCCCATTTTTTTTATTCAGTATCCTGATCTCTGTGAAATAGTAAGAAACTACTATCGACACACGCCAATACTCCTTATAAGCTCTTAATAACTCAGGAAATTACCGGCACCTGTTGGCAGAAGCAGGGCCGGTTGAATGCATATCTCCGGGAAAGCGAGTGGCCCGTATGGAGGGTCGAATTTGATGGCACCCAATATTTACGACATTTATCTGGTCGATGACGATCCGCTGGCTTTGAAAGTAATGACAGCCCTGCTGGAAGGTGCCGGACATACTATTGCTTCAACAACGGACAGCAAAAGCGCACTTGATCAGATCATTGAACGCAAACCGGACTGCGTTGTCTGTGATTTGATGATGCCGGAAGTTGACGGCCTTCAACTCTGCAAACGGATTAAGGACATTGCAGAACTCGAGGATGTCAAATTCATCATGGTTTCGGCCAAAGCCTATGAGTTTGACCAGAAACGTTCGTTTTCTTTTGGCGCCAACGGATATATCCGCAAACCCCTGAATACAGAAACCTTCGCTGATCAGGTGAGCCGCATTCTTGATGATCACATCGATATGACGTTCTGGGGCGTGCGGGGCACGCTCCCTGCATCCGGTGAAAAGTACCTTAAATACGGTGGCAATACGTCATGTGTATCTCTTGAATTCCCACGCCAGCAGTTTTTTATTTTCGACGCTGGTAGTGGCATCAAGGCATTGGGCGACTACCTGATGGCACAGCACAGGCGGCGTATCAGCGCCAAGGTTTTTATCTCGCATCCTCATTGGGATCATATTAACGCCATTCCGTTTTTTACTCCGCTTTATGTTCAGGGGAACGAACTGGAAATCCTGGGACCCAACCAGGGCGACACGACCATGCGCGAACTGATTTCGGCGCAGATGGACGGTGTGTATTTCCCCATCACGCTGGTTGAATTTGCTGCCCGCGTCTACTTTGGTGATCTGGAAGAAGAAACCTTTCAAACAGACGGTATTGAAGTTCAGACCAAACTTCTCAGCCATCCCGGGAAGTGTCTTGGGTACCGCGTCAATTATAACGGACGGTCAATATGTTATATTACCGACAATGAAATGTTTCTCGAAGACAGTGACTATTACGCTCCGCATTATGAAGCAAAACTTGCCGAATTCTGCAAGGACACAGATGTACTGATTACAGATACCACCTACACTGATGAAGAATATAAAACCAAGGTCGGTTGGGGGCATTCGTGTATCAGTCAGGTCGTCAATCTGGCAAATACGGCGAACGCCAAAAAACTTTATCTGTTCCATCATGATCCGGACCAGTCAGACAACGACATAGACGCAAAACTGGAAACGGCTGTCAATTTATTGTCGAAACTGAATTCAAACACCGAAGTTCTGGCTCCCCGTGAAGGACAACGGTTTAAAGTTTAGGCGACGTTTTTTCTCCCAATCAAGCAGACTGAGGTAACAATCATGGCAAGCTCGATCGACGCACGGCTTTCTGAACTGGGTATAGATCTTCCGGTCCCGGCAGCCCCCGCAGCAAACTACGTGCCTTTCGTAAAATCGGGAAATCTTGTTTTTGTTTCCGGTCAAATCACGTCATGGAATGGTGAGCTGCAATTTGTCGGTCGTCTGGGCGATACGTTTGATGCCGACACCGGATATCAGGCCGCCCGAATTTGCGGCCTCAATCTGCTGACCCAACTCCGCGTTGCCTGCGATGGAGACCTCGGCAAGGTTCGCCGCGTCGTCAAGTTAGGTGGATTTGTCAATTCCACACCCGATTTCACCGACCAGCCAAAGGTCGTTAATGGTGCATCAGACCTGATGGTTGAAGTGTTCGGTCAGGAGATTGGCTCGCATGCTCGGTTTGCTGTCGGCGCACCGTCTCTTCCCCTTGGAATTGCGGTTGAGGTTGACGGGGTGTTTGAGATTTCCTGAGCGGCATCCCTGACACGGGCTAACCGCATTTAGGTTGCAACCTTACAAATCCATATCCAAAGACAGAATCTTTGCCACTCCGGCCAAGGTCTTTGGTATAACCACGCAGTTTTTTGACCAGACGCGCCTGGCCTCTGCTGCCGCCAAACACAATCTCGGATGCGACCATCGCCGTAATATATGGCGTCGCAAACGAGGTGC
>JAJFIJ010000190.1 GCA_021775105.1 Rhodospirillales bacterium
TATCCAGATGATCTGATACTCTCCTCTGCAATGATCTCCCGAATTAAGGGGACACGATCCCGATCCCGTTGGGATCACGTCATGTCCCCCCAATTCTCAAGCTGCGGTTTATACCCTCCCGCCGTCTCCCCGCATTTTACCTGTGATCCGGCTTGCCCTGTGCTACTAATTATCCAGTCGATTTGAATTCGCCCGGAGTGAAAACGGCAGATGGTTGAACTGATTCGCAGCAATGACGCGGTTTTTCTGTCTTGGCTGATGGCGCAGTTGTCCGGTGAAGATATTGAGGCGGTCGTTCTGGACACCCATGCCAGCATCATGGAAGGCAGTATTTCGGCGATCCAGCGGCGCGTGATGGTCGCCGAAGGAGATTTGTGGCGGGCCAAAAGTATCCTTGCCGAAGCGGAAGACCTGAATGACTGAGTTGGCGGGTATCGTTGAAACCACCCTGTTGAATGGCAAGGTCCGCTGTCTGCAACCCGAGAACGGTTACCGGATCGCCATTGATACGGTGCTGCTGGCCGCCGCCGTTGCGGCCAAACCGGATGAGCGGGTTCTGGATGTCGGCGCGGGGGCGGGGGCCGCGGGGCTGTGTATTGCGGCACGGCTTGCCTCGCTCAAAGTGAGTGGTATTGAAATCCAGCCTCAATTTGCCGAGTTGGCGCGGCGCAACGCGGTTCTGAATGACGTGGCTGAGCAGTTTCATATTGTCGATGGTGATGTCGGTGATCCCCCTTCGTCAATCCGGGCGGATTCCTATGACCACGTCATGTCCAATCCACCCTTCGTTGAAGCCGGGCGGGGAAGGGTGCCGCTTGACCCTTCGAAGGCGATGGCAACGATGGAAGGCGATGTCGCTCTCGGCGACTGGATCGGGTTTTGCATCCGCATGGTCAAGACCAAGGGGACGATCACGATTGTTCATCGCGCCGACCGGGTTGAGGAAATTCTCGCCGCCATGGTCGGCAGGGTTGGAGACCTGGTGATTTTCCCCCTGTGGCCGGGCGGTGCCAAACCGGACCAACCGGCAAAGCGGGTCATCGTGCAGGGCCGGAAAGGGATGAAAGGGGCAACAACTTTGTCGAGGGGGTTGGTTCTTCACCAACCGGGTGGCGAATATACCGACGACACCAAACATATTCTCGTCGACGCTCAGGCGTTGGAAATCAGATGATAAGCCTTATACTCGCAGGCAACATATTCAGGCAGGATGAGAAATGAACAGCGAACAGATACCCGATTGGATTAAGGGCATAGCCAAATATCTGCCGGGCAAGGGGGACCCGGTAGTCTCGGTTGTCAGTTTGTCCGGCGTCATTGGTGCTATGGGCGGTTTTCGCAAGGGATTGAGCCTGTCCAGTATCGAGCCCGTCCTTGAACGCGCGTTCAAACCGAAAAAGCTGGTTGCCGTCGCGCTGTCGATCAATTCACCGGGCGGCTCGCCGGTGCAGTCGGCCCTGATCGCCAGCCGCATCCGCGCCCTTGCTGAAGAAAAAGAGGTTCCGGTTTACGCCTTCGCCGAAGATGTCGCAGCGTCGGGTGGATACTGGCTGGCCTGCGCGGCAGATGAAATCTATGCCGATGGAAATTCGATTATCGGCTCCATCGGCGTTGTTTCCGGCGGGTTCGGGTTTCCGGAACTTTTGAAGCGTTATGGTATCGAACGCCGTCTGCATACAAGCGGTGATAAAAAGGCGATGCTCGATTCTTTCAGTCCGGAAAAGGCGGCGGACGTTAAACATCTCAAATCCCTGCAAAAGGAAATTCATGACGGTTTTATCGATATGGTTCAGGTCCGGCGTGGCGACCGACTGAAAGGCGCAGACAAGGAGCTGTTCAGCGGCGCATTCTGGACCGGGGCAACCGCCGTGGAGCTTGGATTAATCGATGGTCTGGGTGATCTTCGAAGTGTCATGCGTGATCGTTTCGGTGAAGACCTGAACATCAGGAAGATCGAAGAACACCAATCTTTCTTCAAACGCAAATTCGGTCTTTCTTTCAATACGTCGACGACGGGATCGGATGTTGCCGGAGACCTCGGGCATGGCCTGATCAGTGCCGTCGAGGAACGCCTGATCTGGAACCGATTCGGGTTCTAGCGACACTTTGGCCGGAGGGTGCTTGACCTTCGGTATCATCATTACCTAAAAGGGCCATCATGTTCGGACTTTTCAGCATATCCAAAATCCTCGTTACTGCGGCCATAATTCTGGCCGTCTGGTATGGCTTCAAATGGCTGGGCAACCGCCAGGAAATCCAGAAACAGGCGGCAAAAGAGCAGGTGCGCCGGGGGGCGGGGGCTTCACGTCACTCAACGGGCGAACCGGATATCGAAGATATGGTCCAGTGTCCGGACTGCGGTGCCTTTGTTCCTGATGACGGACGCCACAGGTGCGGCTGAGAATTTCAAAACCTGGAGATTCCCCTGCTTGACGGTGCCGGAGGTGGCGGCTAACTTCGCACCCGCAACATAAAATCCCAAAAGCAGGAATTCCGGCGCAATGCCAGCCAGTTCAGATAAAAAAACCTGTTTTCAAAACCTGATTTTGACCCTGCAGGCGTTCTGGGCGGATCAGGGCTGCGTCATCCTTCAGCCTTATGACATGGAAGTCGGGGCCGGGACTTTTCATCCGGCGACCACGCTGCGCTCTTTGGGCCAGCCTGACGACGTCTGGAAATGCGCCTATGTGCAACCGTCGCGCCGCCCGACCGATGGTCGCTATGGGGAAAATCCGAACCGGCTCCAGCACTATTATCAGTATCAGGTGCTGATCAAACCGTCGCCGGAGAACATTCAGGAGCTTTATCTCGAAAGCCTCTATTCGCTCGGTATCGATAGATCATTGCACGATATTCGCTTTGTCGAAGACGACTGGGAAAGCCCGACACTGGGGGCCTGGGGCCTTGGTTGGGAGGTTTGGTGTGATGGCATGGAAGTCAGTCAGTTCACCTATTTTCAGCAGGTCGGCGGATATGACTGCAACCCGATTCCGGTCGAGCTGACCTACGGTCTTGAACGCCTTGCGATGTATGTGCAAGGCGTTGAAAACGTCTATGATCTTGACTGGGACGGCGTGCCTAAAGACCAGGGCGGCAAGACGTATCGCGATGTTTTCCATCAGGCTGAAGTGGAATATTCGAAACACAACTTCGAACATGCCAATACCGACATGCTGCGCCAGCACTTCATCGACGCGGAAACCGAGTGTGCAGCGTTGCTTGAAGCCGACCTTGTTCTTCCCGCCTATGATTACTGCCTGAAAGCCAGCCATTTGTTCAATCTGCTGGACGCGCGCGGTGTCATCTCGGTAACCGAGCGCCAGGCCTATATCGGTCGTGTGCGGGCGCTTTCCAAGGGGGCCGCCGACGGTTGGATGAAAAGCCAGGGCATGGAGGTGAAGTGATGAAACCATGTGCCACGCTTCTCCCCCCCACCCTAACCCTCCCCCACATTGCCAACCATTTGGCATGGGCCAAAAAGGGGGGAGGGAAATCAGTTTTGCAGGTTTGTACATCTACTTCACCCTCCCCCTTGAGGGGGGAGGGCAGGGGTGGGGGTGAAAGCCTGCGCCAGATGAGGAGTTTGAATTAATGCCCGAACTCCTGCTTGAAATTCTGTCGGAAGAAATTCCCGCCCGCATGCAGGCGAAGGCCGCAGATGATCTTTTAGAAAGATTGCTGTCGCTCGCCAATGAATGCGGAGCCTTCAAGGAGGCTAAGGTAGAAACGTTTGTAACGCCTCGCCGTTTGATTGGGTGGGTGACGAATTTGCCCGAAAAGCAACCTGATACAAATAGTGAGCGGAAAGGGCCAAAGACAGATGCTCCTGAGCAGGCTGTTGAGGGGTTCAAGCGTTCGCTTCCACTAGGCGCCGTCATCGAAGAGCGTGAAACGCCGAAAGGTAGCGTTTTTTTTGCGACATGGGATGAGAAAGGTCGCGCAACAGCGGATATTATTTCTGAACAAATTCCCGATATGATTCGTGCTTTTCCGTGGCCCAAGTCCATGAGATGGAAAAATTCCCTTAACCGATGGGTAAGGCCAATACACAATGTGCTTTGTGTATATGACGGTAAGCCTGTCGAGGGTGAATTAGAGTTTGTGAGTGCAGATGGTAATTCAGCCATAAATTTCTTATTCTCAAACCAGACGACAGGACACCGTTTCCTGTCTCCAGACCCGATCACCGTTTCCGATTTCGCCGACTACAGGCAAAAACTCCGCACTGCCAAAGTGATGATTGATCGGGGTGAGCGCCGCGATTTGATATTGGCCGAGGCGAGCCGACTGGCGGAAACAAAAGGTCTTGTCCTCAAGGACGACAAGGGGCTTCTGGAAGAGGTCGCCGGTCTGGTTGAATGGCCGGTTGTGCTGATCGGCACCATTGATGATGCGTTTATGGACGTGCCGCCGGAAGTGCTGATCACGTCCATGAAAAAGCATCAGAAGTATTTTTCCTGTCTCGATCAGGACGGCAAGCTCGCAAACCGGTTTATCGTTGTTGCCAACACGGAAACGGCGGACGGAGGCAAACAGGTCGTCGCCGGTAACGAACGGGTCCTGCGCGCGCGTCTCAGTGACGCAAAATTCTTCTGGGATCAGGATCGCAAGATGACTCTGGCCTCCAAGGCGCCAGCGCTGAAAGATCGGGTGTTCCATGCCAGGATGGGATCGCTGGATGAGAAAGTTGATCGTATGCAGGCACTGGCCGCTGATTTGGCAGATAACGTACCGAATGCCGACAAGGATAAAGTGCGGTCTGCCGCGCGCCTTGCCAAGGCTGATCTGTCAACCGGTATGGTTGGCGAATTCCCCGACCTACAGGGCATTATCGGTCGCTATTATGCCCTGAATGACGGTGAAAGTCCGGAAGTGGCAGATGCAATTGCCGAACATTACTCACCACAGGGGCCGGGGGATACCTGTCCGTCGAAATCGGTCAGTGTCTGTGTCGCGTTGGCGGATAAAATCGATACCCTGGCAGGCTTCTGGTCGATAGATGAAAAGCCAACCGGCTCGAAAGATCCGTATGCCCTACGCCGGGCAGCACTTGGCGTGATCCGTCTGATTCTGGAAAATAATCTCAGGCTTTCACTTTTGCAGGTGTTCACCAATGCACTGGCCCATTACAAGGCCAGTGATGATCTATCTGGTGATCTCCTTTCTTTCTTCGCCGACCGCCTGAAGGTCCATCTGAAAGAGCAGGGGGTTAAACATGATCATATCGACGCTGTGTTTGCGCTTGGCGGTGAAGACGATCTGGTTCGCCTGCTGGCACGGGTTGACGCTTTGTCGGAATTCCTTGGCAGCGAAGATGGTGAGAACCTTCTGATCGCCTATCGGCGGGCGGCGAATATCGTCAGGATCGAAGAGAAGAAAGACGGCGTTGAATATCGGGATATTGACCCGGTTCTTTTTGATCAAACCAACGAATATGAAAACGATCTATGGCAAAACTTGCGCGCGGTACAGAGCAGCTTTGAGGTATCTCTGAAAGAGGAACTGTTTGTTGAGGCGATGGCCGGTCTGGCCCAGTTGAGAGCGCCAATCGATACGTTCTTTGATGAAGTAACAGTGAATGCAGAAGACCGCAAGGTTCGGGCCAATCGACTGGCGTTGTTGCGCTCGATTGTTGTTGTGATGAATAGAGTTGCGGATTTCTCGGAGATCGAGGGGTAAGGGGCATCACCCCCACCCTAACCCTCCCCCATCAAGGGGGAGGGAACAAAGATAGGAATTTTCTTCACTTCTCCCTCCCCCTTGATGGGGGAGGGCAGGGGTGGGGGTGAATGTAAAAAAGAAAACGGTGAATCAATCATGACAAAATGGGTCTATAGCTTCGGTGACGGCAAGGCGGAAGGGGGGGCTGAGATGCGCAACCTTCTCGGCGGCAAGGGGGCAAACCTCGCCGAAATGTCCAGTCTGGGCATTCCCGTGCCGCCAGGATTCACCATTCCGACCGATGTTTGCGTTTTTTATTATGATAATGACCGCAGCTATCCTGCTGAGCTGAAAGCCCGGGTCGAAGCGGCGATGATTGAGATGGAACGCGCGCTGGGCAACGGGTTCGGTTCGGTTGAGAACCCGTTACTGGTATCGGTGCGCTCCGGTGCGCGGGCGTCCATGCCCGGCATGATGGATACCGTTCTGAACCTTGGCCTGAATGATGAAACCGTCGAAGGACTGGCGATCCGGTCAGGCGACGGGCGCTTTGCCTATGACAGCTACCGGCGTTTCATTCAGATGTATGGCGATGTTGTTCTGGGAGTCGACCATCACAACTTTGAAGACATTCTTGAAGATCATAAAGACGATGAAGGTCACACGCTCGATACCGACCTTAGCGCAGATGGCTGGAAAGATGTCGTTGCCCAGTTTCTGGCGATGGTCGAGAGGGAAACCGGCAAACCCTTCCCGCAGGATCCGCACGAGCAGTTGTGGGGGGCGATTGGCGCCGTTTTCGGATCGTGGATGAACGCACGAGCGAACACCTACCGGCGCCTGCATGGTATCCCCGCAAATTGGGGAACGGCGATTAATATACAGGCGATGGTGTTCGGTAACATGGGGGATGACTGCGCCACCGGGGTGTGTTTTACACGCAACCCGTCGACCGGTGAGAACGCTTATTATGGCGAATTTCTGGTCAATGCTCAGGGCGAAGATGTCGTTGCCGGTATCCGAACGCCGCAACCGCTGACCATTGCCGAAAAAGCCGCGACAGGGTCGAATCTCGCGTCCATGGAAGAAATTTTTCCGGAAATTTATCAGGACCTTGTCGCTGTTCGCGCACGGCTGGAAGCCCATTACAAAGACATGCAGGATATGGAGTTTACCGTCCAGCAGGGCAAGCTCTGGATGCTGCAAACCCGCAACGGCAAGCGCACCGCCAAGGCCGCACTCAAGATCGCCTGCGATATGGTTGATGAAGGTGTGCTGGATCAAAAACAGGCGATCATGCTGCTTGATCCGGCGCAACTGGACCAGCTTCTGCACCCGACCCTTGATCCCGATGCAGAGATGACAATGATCGGGCGTGGCCTGCCGTCAAGCCCCGGTGCGGCATCCGGCAAAATCGTTTTTGATGCTGACGATGCCGAGCTATGGGTGGCGCGCGGTGAGCAGGTTATTCTGGTGCGCACGGAAACCAGCCCCGAAGACATCACCGGTATGCATGTCTCAGAAGGCATCCTGACGACGCGCGGTGGCATGACCTCTCATGCCGCTGTTGTTGCCCGTGGCATGGGTAAACCCTGTGTTTCAGGAGCGGGTGAGCTGCGTGTCGACTATG
>JAJFIJ010000020.1 GCA_021775105.1 Rhodospirillales bacterium
ACGCCTGGACCGGGTGCGGCAACGACAGCGGTGCGCCGGACGGCATCACTTGCCCCCACGATGCCAAAGGCCCGATGCGCATCGACTATGCTTTCATCAGCACTGACCTGGCACCGGCACTCAAATCCATGCGGGTCGGTCTGGACGCCGTCGGTTCCGATCATCAGCCAGTTTTTGTGGAGATGGAAGCGGTGTAGTCAGAAGAACCGCCAACTTCAATTTGATTGTGGTTCATCCTTCTTTTCCTTTTTCATGACGATTCCGGCATATCTTACCATTTCTTCGCTGGTCATGCCATACAATGGAACGACGAACTGGCGTAGTTCCTCTGCGTCGATACTGCCCAGCCGAAGGATGGCGGCACAACGCCCAATGACATCCCTTGCCTCTCTTGGAACATTCAGCGTGACGGGAACCAGATCATCAAGGTCCTCTTGCGTCTCGTTCACTTGCCGCTCACGCTTGGAAGGTTTTTTTGATGGATTATCGGATTTTCGCCGTCCAAAGTTCACCCCGATAAAAGGAAGATAGGCCATGTCATCTTTAAGAATATGATTCCTGAGCCAGCCAGAAAAGAAACCGGTCATTTTTTCAGCATCAATCACCTGTGGGTCGTCTGCATACAGTTTCCTGATAGCGAACACGGATCTTCGAATATTGCGGTGCTGAAGCATATGCTCGTGAAAGTTGGGATATTCATATTGTTTCAAAATCAGTTCTTCACGGTCAAAATGTTCGCGGACATAGCGTGCAAAAAAATCAAGATCTTCCAAAATACTGTGTTCAGTCGCGCCCGCTTCAACATGGCCCTGAAGGCTGTTAACCGCCTCAAATAAACCTTCATGGTCATTGTCGATGACCTTGATACCCAGTTTATAGTCATCCGACCATTGCAACGCCATCTGAACACCCCTTCCGTTTCCTAAAAAATTAACGTCGGAACTGTCAATTTGATTGTATTGTCATTTTCGCCCGTCCGAAGATCAGGCGGTCTCCGTATTCAAGCGGATTGGTAGCGTCCGTCGAACGTAGAATTTTCGCTATAACACTCGAGGAATGCGTCAATGACGTAGGAATCGTATTGATATCCCCGTTTCTCCCGCAAGAGCTTCAAAGATGCCGCCGCTCCTATCTTGGCTCGATACGGGCGGCCACTCGCCATGGCGTCGAAGGTATCTGCAACACTTATGATTCTTGCTTCAAGGCAGATATCGTCCCCTTTCAATCCATCCGGATAACCCGACCCATCCATCCGCTCATGGTGCTGGCGAACCATATCCGCAATCGGCCAGGGCATTTTCAGATTGGAAAAAAAACTGGCGCACGTGCCCGTGTGCGTTTTCAACAAATCGAACTCTGGCGAAGACAGTCGACCGGGTTTATTCAGAATTTCTGCCGGAATGGCAATCTTTCCAATATCGTGAACGAGGGTACCAAGGCTTAGGCCGAATTTTGTCTGGTCGTCCAGATTCAGGCATTCCGCCACCTTCGAACTGACAAATTCAACGTTCAACTGATGGTTCGCCGTATACTCATCCCTCGCTTCCAACGCCTGACTGATGGCGCCAATCATATTCGCAAGAATCTCCTGGTGTGGCTGGCCTTGAAACTGGGCAAATGCTCCGGCACGGCCATCTGACAACTTTGTCAGGCAGCGACGAAGAAATGGCCAGCCAACGTCCACTGACGTCTGGGTGATTTCCATCAAGTCATGGGTGAAAAATATTTTTGAATTAACAACCCCAAGGATTGCCACAATTTCCTGGTTTTCAAAGGCCGGCACGACCATATGACGGCGAATTGGAAAATTCCCTCCCGGTATTCTACCCTTCACGTTTGAATTTTGATAATTGTTATGGAAAATTGCACGCCGCTGATGAATACAATCGACCCAAATGCCATTGTCATTCATTGGAAAACTGACTTCATGACTGGTTGAACATTGAGCAAGGATAGCTTTCGACCATACGTTCAGCTTAAACAATGCCGCGCCTTCATTAAAATGGTGCAGATACCCGATCCCGCCGCCAGTCTGTTCCAATAGAAGGTTTAAAAAACCCTGATAAATATCGCGTTCCGTGAGATAATGATATCGAAGACGCGCCCGAAGCGCTTGATGGAAGCAACTGGTATTCGAAATCTCCGAACTAACATCCATAATCGTATATCCAATAATTTCGACTATCATCAATTGTATTGAATTTTTTTACAATAGTCTTGGTGTTTCCATTTGTTTCCAAACAACTACAGTAAAAAGCAATCTGAATATAAATTTTGGAGTATTAAACCAGTAGGATATTCGCGATAGCGTGGCGTTATACGTCTTTGCAAAACAAATAACGCCGAATGCCACCACCAATTGTTTTGTTGCTGGCCGCGTCTGCAATCTCTTCACGGACAAGCTGGTATCCCGCATTTCGGTATAAAGACAAGGCGTCCGACTGTACTTCAGATGTACTGAGGTCAAGCCTCGACAGATGATGCGCGCGGCAATGATCTTCGGCAAATTGCAGCATTTTCCGGGCGATCCCGCGGCGACGCCAGTCGGGATCGACATACATGCGGCGAAGCTCCATGGCTTCCGGTCCTGACGGTTCGAGTCCGAACATGCCGACCACCCGGGCATCGATAACGGCGACCCAGAAGGCACCGCCTTTTTCATTATAATATTCCGGAATTCGGTCAATTTCTTGGCACAGTGCAGAAGCGATGTAGGTTTCAAAAGCGTCTTTCAGGTCGGCTGGCGCAAGTAGCCGATTGATCCTGATAAACAACGCCCTCACTTCAGGCGCATCCGCCTCGGTGAACGGACGAATGATGATTTGCTCATTCATCAAGGCGGACCTTGCCCGATTATGTTCTGCCAGGTGCCATCATTTGATCAGCGGTTTTCATGACTTTTGAATTCATGTCATAGGCCCGCTGGGCGCGGATCAAATTGGTGATTTCTTCAATCGGGTTGACGTTGGAACTTTCAACAAACCCCTGAAGAATTGTCCCGCCGCCGTCTTCACCGGCAGCGACAATCGACGGTCCACCGGACTGTGTCGTCGACACAAAAAGATTGTCCCCGACCGCTTTCAAACCGCCCTGATTGGGAAACAATACCAACTGTATGGTTCCGACATTGGACGGTACCTGTTCACCCGGCAATGATGCCAGCACTGTGCCGGTTGAATTGACGGTGATGTCACGGGCATTTATCGGCACCGTAATATTGGGCTGCACCGGGAAACCGTCGTGCGTCACGATGGTTCCATCCGGGCTGAGCTGGAACGTCCCGTCGCGGGTAAATGCCGTTTCCCCGTTGGGCAGCTGGATCTGAAAATAACCGCCCCCTTCAATGGCAAGATCAAGCGGATTTGCCGTTGATTTCAAGTGCCCCTGTGCGGCAATCCGATAGACTGAGCTCGCCTTGACGCCAAGTCCGGTATGAACACCACCCGGAACCGTTTCACCGGGGCTGGATGATGTGCTGGCCGGTCTTTGCTGGTTTTTGTAAATCAGATTATTGAATTCAGTTCGGCGGCGCTGAAAACCGGTGGTGTTCATGTTTGCCAGATTGTTGGCCACCGTTTCCGTTCGGCGCTCCTGGGCCATCATGCCCGTCGCTGATATCTGCAAGGCTAACATTATAAAGTCCTCAATATTCCCGTTCATTATTCCGTCCACCGGTCAAGCCGGGAGATCGATCTGCCAGATATAATGCAGAAGACGTGCCAGTTTTTTAATTGTTTATTTTCAATAACTTATAATCAATCAATATTGAAGGCAGGATAAATATCACCTGTCATTTCGGCCTCTGGGCAGGTTTTGCCCGTTCTGTCCGCAGGTGCCAAACCGAGCTATAGTGGGGCCAGACAACAAACACGGAGCCCAGAACATGTTTACCCACCACAATCCGGACACCATAATCCAACCCGCATCAAAATACAGTCAGGCCGTCGCCGCTTCGGCAACAGCACGCTGGTTATACGTTTCGGGGCAGATCGGCCTGACCGCTGAGGGCAATCTGGCGGGCGATTCGGCGGCCCAGATGGCACAGTGCTGGCACAATATTATGGAAATTCTGGCCGACGCAGACATGGGGCCGGAAAATTTGGTCAAAATAACCGCTTACCTGACCAATGCCGAAGATATCGGCATTTATCGCGAAATCCGTGACCGTATGATAAACGGGCAGAAAACCGCCTCGACCATGGTCGTCATTAGCGCCCTCGCCCGCCCCGACCTGACGGTCGAGATCGAAGCCATTGCCGCCAGCTAAAGGGGGACGTTGACCAGAACCACTTCAGTCGTATCAACAGCCTCGATTTCCAGTTTGGTTTCGTCAGAAATCATCACGCCTGCTCGTGGCGGCGCATCGATGCCATTAACGCGGACAGTGCCTTCGGTTGGCACCAGATAGGCACCACGATTTTGACCGACTAGGTGGGTAACCGTCCGGCCCTGTGCGATGACCCCCCCGGACACCGATGCGTCCTGATGGATTAAAAGCGCCCCCTCGTCGCCACGGCGTCCTGATGCCAGAACAGGCAGTTCACCAATAACCACATCCTTCGGAAATTTTCTCGCTTCCCAGCGCGGATTGTGTCCGGGCGCATCTGTCATGATCCATATCTGGAAAATAGTGGTCGGTTCATCCTGCTGGTTCATCTCTGAATGCTCGATCCCAGACCCCGCCGACATGACCTGAATGTCTCCTGCCGCTGTTATTCCGGTATTTCCGGTATTGTCAGCGTGAGAAATTGCCCCCTTGCGGACATAGGTTATGATTTCCATGTCGCGATGTGGATGCGGACCAAACCCCTTACCGGCCTTGATCGTATCATCATTCCACACGCGAAGTGGGCCTAATCCCATACGGTCGGGATGATGATAATCTGCGAAACTGAAATGATAGTGGGCGTCGAGCCAATCGTTTTCAAATCTGCCAAGATCTTCAAAGGAAGTAAAAGTTATCATGATATTATGTGTCCTATATTCTGGCCCGGTCATGCGGCGCGTTGAGGTCTATGTTTGGCCCAAGCGGGACGATACACGTCGGGTTGATCGTCTCGTGGCTGGCATAATAATGGCTTTTGATGTGTTCCATGTTGACCGTCCCGGCCACTCCGGCGACTTGATAAAGTTCACGAAGGTAACCTGACAGGTTCCGAAAATCGACAATCCGGTTGCGGTTGCATTTGAAATGACCAACGTAGACCGGATCAAACCGCACCAGCGTCGTAAACAACCGCCAGTCCGCTTCAGTCAGTTCCCTGCCCAACAGATACCGGTTGCCCGACAATCGGTCTTCCAGTTCATCCAGCGTATCAAACAACGTCAAAAAAGCCTCTTCATAGGCGTCCTGAGACGTTGCAAAGCCGGCCTTATAGACGCCATTGTTGATGTGCTCGTAAACTAGGTTGTTGATTGCATCGATTTCGCTACGCAGGTGATCAGGGTAAAAATCGGGACCTGTCGCGCCAATATCATCAAAAGTCGAATTGAACATGCGGATGATCTCGGCTGATTCGTTGCTGACCATAGTGTTTTGCTTCTTGTCCCACAGCACCGGCACCGTCACCCGCCCCGAATATTCAGGGTCCGCCGCCGAATAGACCTGATGAAGATATTCAGCACCATCGACCGGGCCGGAACCGTTGCCCAGTTGCCAGCCGTTTTCCAGCATTAGCGGGTCGACAACAGTGATATCAATCATCCCTTCCAAGCCTTTCAATGCGCGAAAAATCAGGGTCCGGTGTGCCCACGGGCAGGCGTAGGATACATAAAGATGATATCGCCCGGCCTCGGCCGCGAACCCGCCTTCACCGGAGGGTCCGGGGGCGCCGTTCGGTGTGATCCAGTTTCTGAACTGTGACTGTTTGCGCACAAAGCGCCCGCCCGTCGATTGAGTATCGTACCCGTCATCGCGCCAGACACCTTCAACAAGTTTACCCATGTTCTTTTCCTTTAGCGCGTTTACGCTGCGTGACCGACAAGTTCGGCTTGAATGACATTATCAATCTGCTCTTCGGCGGCGCGAATACCGTCTTCTCCACCGGCGACCCCGAAAGCATGGATAAAGGTCACGTCATCCATGCCCATGAACCCCAGCATTGTTTTCAGATAGGGCGTCTGGTGATCCATGGCATGGGCCGGATGGCCTTCCGAATAGTTGCCGCCGCTGGCGGTTATCACATAGACCTTTTTCCCCTTGATCAGGCCTTCCGGCCCAGTTTCCGTATAACGAAACGCGCGTCCAGCACGGGCAACATGATCAATCCAGGTTTTCAACAAGGATGAGATATTGAAATTGTACATGGGCGCACCAATGACAATCACATCGGCCGTCATCAACTCGTCAAGCAATTCATCTGAATAGGATATGGCAGCTTGCTGCACGTCGGAACGATCTTCTTCCGGTGTGAAATAAGACCCGATCATCATGCCATCAATATGCGGTGGTGGTGTCGCCCCAAGATCGCGTGTCGTAATCTCTGTGGTCGGCAAGTGGTCCTTCCAGTCATTAGTGATTTTTTTCACCAAAGCGCTGGATTTCGACTGATCCCCGGCGGGGCTGGAAGTAACTGCAAGCAAGCGTGTCATTGGTTGTCTCCTGTAATCTGGATTTGGTTGCGTTCTGAACAGAAGATAAACGCATAGATTAAAGTAGACAATTATGCTAAATGGAACATTATTGTTTCTTTTTTTCTACAATAGGAGGAAGAATTTGGATAAGCTGACGGGAATGGCCGTCTTCGCCAAGGTTGCGGAACGCCAGAATTTCACCGCCGCCGCCCGTGATCTTGGCCTGTCGAAATCCGCCGTCAGCAAACAGGTGCAACGCCTGGAAGACCGTCTGGGCGTGCGCCTGTTGAACCGCACAACCCGGCGCCTGCACCTGACAGAGTCCGGTCAGGCCTTTTTTGAACGCGCCAAACGGGTTGTCGAGGAAGCCGAAGAAGCCGAACTGGCAGTCACACAACTTCACAGTGAGCCGCGTGGCACCCTTCGCGTCAACGCCCCGATGACTTTCGGCATCCGTCATCTCGCCCCCTGCCTGCCCGACTTCATGACCCGCTATCCGGACCTCTCCGTCGATGTCGCCTTCAATGACCGCCAGGTTGATTTGATTGAAGACGGTTTTGATGTCGGCATCCGCATTGCAGAGCTTGATGATTCATCGCTGATCGCACGCAGACTGTCGCCCTGTCGACTGGCGGTTGTTGCCAGTCCCGACTACTGGGACCGGCACGGCAGACCGACACATCCCAATGATCTGAAAAACCATGATTGCCTGATATACGAGCAACGCAAAACCCCCGGCGAATGGCGCTTCAAGGGACCGGAGGGATGGTTCAGCGTCCCGATCCGTGGGCGCATGCATGGTGACAATGGCGATGTGTTGCTGACCATGACTCTCGCCGGAATGGGCGTCTACAGCTGCCCTACCTTCATGTCCGGTGAATTTATTGCCGACGGCAAGCTGGAACCCGTCTTGAGTGAATTCGAGACGCCGGACGTATCCGTCTACGCCATCTGGCCCCACAACCGCCACCTCTCAACCAAGGTCCGCACCTTCGTCGATTTCCTGCTGGAAAAATTTGGGCCAGAACCCTATTGGGACGCGGGAAATTAGACCATACTGAAGCCCGAAGGCTGACACCTTACGTGCTGCAGGTTCCGACGTTGACCCCTCGTCAGTTATGTCCTGTAATCTGATCATGAAAATTCAATGCATAACAGACGAAAGGGCTATACTCGGAGAAAGCCCAGTCTGGTCATCTGCTGAAAATGCCATTTACTGGATAGACATCCTTGGCAAGAAACTTCACCGGACGACACTGGACAATCCTGAAACCAGAACCTGGAAGCTGCCAGGCTTCCCCGGCATGATTGCCATACGCCGAACAGGCGGCCTGGTGATCGCCTTGCAGGATGGGTTATACAGTTTCGACCCGCAATCCGCTCAGCTTGATCTGCTGGTGGCCATCGAGTCTGACCTCCCTGAAAACAGACCCAACGATGGAAAATGTGACAAAAAGGGTCGATTGTGGGTCGGCACAATGAATGTGGTGGACGTCAACCGGCCAACAGGAAATTTCTATCGCATCGACCCTGATTTGACGGTCAGCAAAATAAAATCCGGTTGCCGCATTCCCAATGGCGTTGCCTGGAGCCCGGATAACAGGGTGATGTATCGCACCGATTCGCAAACCGAGGTCGTGTGGGCAGCTGATTTCAACGCGTTGTCTGGCGATTGCGCGGTTGAGCGGGAATTTTTCCGCTATAACAGAGCCAAAACCGGCGTCGTCGATGGCGCGGCTATGGACTCGTGTGGCGGCTATTGGGCGGCGCTTAATGGCGGTCAAAAGCTGATCAGGATATCATCCGGCGGCAAGGTCGACACTGAAATCAAATTGCCTGTTTCGCAACCGTGTATGCCTGCCTTCGGCGGTCCGAATATGAAAACACTGTTTGTCACGTCGGCCCGTCAAAATCTGGGGTGTGATGATTTGCGCTCACAGCCCCTCGCGGGCGGCCTTCTTGCTGTAACCGTCGATTTTCAGGGCCATCCGGTCCACCCTTTCGGCGGATGAGCCGTTTACAGGTGTGCTGTTGATGTTCAGAGCTCTTTTCTCGAACTCCGACAAATGTCATAACCGCCGGATGTTCCCGCACATGCAACCCCTGACCCGGTAGCAATATGCCAAGTGCCCTCGAAATTCTCGACATTATTCCTTCTGCAACTGATTTTTACGCGTATTACTGGAATCAGCGTCCGTTTGTTGTGCGGGCCGCAATCCCCGAAGGCGAGATGACAACCTTGATCTCAGCAGATGAACTGGCGGGGCTGGCGATGGAAGAGGCGCCTCAGTCGCGACTGGTCAAAACCGCCGGGGTCAGTCAGGACTGGTCATGTGCGTTCGGTCCGTTCTCTGAGCAGACGTTCAATTCGGCAGGTAACCGGGACTGGAGCCTGCTGGTGCAGAACGTCGAGCAGTTTCACCCGGACACAGCCAAGCTGCTGCGTCACTTCAATTTTGCGCCGCGCTGGCTGATGGACGATATCATGGTCAGTTTTTCAACCCCGGGCGGATCCGTCGGGCCGCATCTCGACAGCTACCACGTTTTTCTGGTGCAGGGGCAGGGAACGCGGCGCTGGAAAGTCGGGCGCGGGCCGGTGAACGACGAAACCTATATTGAAGGCCTTGATCTCAAGGTGCTGGACGGCGGATTTGACAGTGACGAGATCGAGGTTGGATGCGGCGATGTGCTTTATCTGCCGCCAAAATTTGCCCACCAAGGCACGACCCTTGAAAGTGCGCTGACGTTTTCCGTCGGCTTTCTTGGCCCAAAACTGTCCGAACTTTATACCGGTTATGGTCAGTATCTGTCCGAACGTGAAGAGATCGATCAGCGTTACGTCGGCGATGGCCTCAAGGCCGACAGTGCCGGGTTCACCATCAGTTCTGCCGCCGCAACCTGCCTGCAAGGCCATCTTGCCGATCAGTTGAACAAGCCTGATTTCACCCGCTGGCTGGCCGAATTTTTCACCCAATGCTCGCACGAGGATTTTGGCACCTACAGTGAACGCGAAAAGGTGATCTCATTGACCGCGTTCGAACAGCACCTGAAAGACGGCATCCGCCTGATCAAGCCGGAATACATCAAGTTCGCGATTACGGCGTCACCTATGGGCGGGTTCTGTCTTGGTGTTGAGCGTCAGAGTTTCAATCTCGACGAACGCCTGTTGCCGGTCGTTCAGCAATTGATGAAAGAGGAGATTGTTGGCGGGGAACATTTCACCGGACTTTTCGATGTTCCTGCCACTCTTGAATTTCTGCTTGAGCTTTATAATCATCAGGCGCTGGAATTTATCGATCCGGACTGATGGATTTCATGAGCGCCCCTCTCGCCACCATGCCCCCATCAACAGCATCAGCAATAGCGCCATCAGTGCCAGCCCCGGCAGGATCGGCAGTTGCCTGACGCCACTGACGACATACGCCCGGTTTTCCAGAAATCCGACCCAGCCCTTGCCTCTGGCATCCCGGTCCGGGCGGGTACGCCGGATATCGGGTACGCCGTCCCGGATCCAGAAAACGCCCCCGCCACTGGCATTTGAAACATGTTCAAGGTGTTCCGCCGTTGCTCTGAGGTCAGCGAATTCAAGCGGGTTCAGGGCCCCTGACGCAGCACGCACATTGTGCACCCCGTCACTGATTTTATAGAGCCCGACTTCGGTCGCCGGAACCGTAAAACGACCATCCTCGCTGCCTGTGGTTCTGGTTGAAATACGCTCAATGGTTCCGGATGGCGAGGTCACCTCGATGATCGCTTCGTCTTCCGACAGGCTGCGGCGCTGGATGTGAAGCACGCCGCCGTTGACATTGGCACGCAGGTTTTCTTCCTCAAGATCGGGTTCTTTCATCAGCCAGTGCGCCAACCGTCGCAGCAGTTCCGCCTGCGGACCGCCACCATCATAACCGCGTGCCCACAACCAGATATGATCGCTCAGCATCAGGGCGACACGGCCTTCCTGAATGCGGTCAAGAACCAGCAGGGGTTGCCCATCCAGTCCGGTCATCACCGTTGTTCCCGACCGCACGGAAGCTTCAACCTGACGGAACCAGCGTCCCCAGCCCGGTTTGCCCGGATCGTCGCGATTAATCGCAGCGCGTGACGACAGGCCTTCGGTTACCGGATGGCGTTTACCAATTTCGGGTATGTCGGGGCGGAACGCGCGCTCCAGAACACCCCCGGTCGGGCGGGCGGGAAGAATTTTGTTCAGAGCGGTTTCGGATAAACTGCGGATACTGGCGAATTCAGGACCGACGGCCAGCAGCATCGCCCCGCCGTCATTAACGTAATCGGCAAGATTCTGAAGATAGGATGGCGGCAGAATATCGCGCAGGATATACCGGTCGAAAACCACCAGATCAAATTCATCCAGCTTGACTTCGAACAGTTCGCGCACCGGAAAGGCGATCAGCGCCAGTTCATTCAGTGGTGTAAAATCATCCTTTTCAGGCGGGCGCAAAATAGTGAAATGAACCAGATCAACGGACGGGTCGGCTTTCAGCAAGTTGCGCCAGGTCCGTTCACCGGCATGGGGATGACCGGACACCAGTAGAACCTTGAGCCGGTCCCTGACCCCGTTGATGTTGACCAGTGTGCGGTTATTGATATCGGAAAGTTCACCCTCGACGGGCGCAACATCAATTTCCAGAATACTTGATCCGGCGTGTTCCAGGGGAAAGGTGAAGGTATCCTTTTTGCCAACCGGAATTTGCGCACGGGCAATCACCCTGTCGCCTTCGCGTAGTGTCACATTGGCCAGACTGCTTGCCGACGATGCCTGATCATCGGCACCCCTGTCCTCGACGTGATAGGAGATCGATACTTCCTGACCGACAATGCCGTAACCGGGCGCATTGTCGACGACCAGACGGCGGTCGCGTTCTTCGGGTTGTCCGCTCAGCAGAACATGGAGTGGTCCCCTGAATTCTGTCGCCGTCGCATCATCATCCGGGACATCATGAACCTGCCCGTCCGTAATCATCGCGGCGCCGGCAAAACGGCCCCTCGGAATTTCTCCAACCGCGTTCTGAAGGACGGTCATCAGGTTACTTCCGTCTCCGGCGGACCCGTTCACCCCTTCGCCGTCATTGCCATCAAAAACCTCTACCTCGCGCACCTCCATGTCGGGTATTGCCTGAAACTGCTTTCGTAACAGCGATAACGCCGCCTCCGTGCGGGCCTTACGCTGACCGACATTCTGCGAAGATGTACGATCAACAACGACAACTGCAACATCGCTTCTGGCGTCGCGTTGTTCGCGGACAAAGCGCGGATTAACCAGCGCCGCCAGCAAGACGCCGAGGATAATCAGGCGCACCACGCTGCCTCTCGTCCCCCTGAGCAGGCCAATCAGCACGAATGCCAGCCCGACGAAGCCCATCACCGCAATCAGGCGCGGGTCCAGCAAGGGAGTGAAAGTCAGGGCATTACCGCTCATTGCCCCAACCTTTCCATAATCGCCGGAAGGTGGACCTGATCCGCCTTGTAGTTTCCGGTCAACGTATACATCACCAGATTGACACCAAAACGATAAGCCAGTTCGCGTTGCCGCTCACCACCGGGGACAACAGGGAACATCGGTCGCCCGCCATCATCCAGTGCCCAGGCACCGGCCCAGTCGTGAGACCCGACGATAACCGGCGACACGCCGTCATTTACCCGTTCGCCCGCACGTTCAATCCATAGCGTGCCGCCATTCCAGCGACCGGGGAAGGATTTCAGCAAATAGAAGGCGCGGCTCAGAACATGTCCCCCCGGCACCGGCACCAGTTGCGGCAAACCAATTTCCCGCGCCAGCTGTCGCAGGGCGCCAGAACTTCCACCACCGGACGGCCCGGTGCGGGTATCAAACAGAACCGTGCCGCCGTTCCTCATAAAGGAACGTATACGTTCCACCCCCAGATCATCAGAGAATGAAAAATCATCAGGGATCGGCCAGTAGAGCAGAGGGAAAAACGAAAGATCATCCGATGCCGGATTGACGCCCTGCGGCGGCCCCAGTTCGGCTGCCGTGCGTTGGGCGAGAATTTCTGTCAAGCTGACCAATCCCCGGTAACTGACCTGATCAAGCTGGTCATCACCACTCAGCACATAAGCCAGCCGGGTATCCAGTGAATTTTCGCGGGCAAAAGAAATATCGTCTGCACGGGTATCTGTCGACATCACGCCAATCATCACCATCAACCCGACACCGGTGATCGTCCGGCCAATCGGCAACAGTCCACGCAGCGCCAGACTGACCGCCGTATCAACGATAAACAAAATCAGCGCCGCAACCAGTAGTCCCGGTCGGAGATCAAGTTCCTGTCCTTCGTCGTAATAACGCCTCTCGATACCGTCTGGCAGGGAGCCAATGGCAAGCGGGGTTTTGATCCGCGTACTGAGGTTCAGGGTCTGTCGTGACGATTTCGCGCCATAAATACCCGGCGGATGTTCTGGCGACACTTCGATTTCGGCAAAATCCCCTGGCGCTATGGCCTTCACCAACGCGCCGGGTTTGTGGGGCCGGGCAAAGGCATCAAGCACAGACAAAGGTGTTAACGGCACACCTTCCCGGATTGTCGAAACCCCCTGACTGAGATCAACGATACGTCGTAGCATATCAACGAACAGACCCGACAGCGGCAGTGTCGACCAGTCCGGGTTGGCTGTCGTATGAACCAGAATGAGCCAGCCTTCGCCCCGGCGTTCCGCCGTCAGTAAAGGCGTGCCATCGCTTAACCGCGCCCATGTTTTTTCGGCGAGGTCAGGACCGGGCCGGGCCAGCACCTGTCGGCGGACCTCGATTTCATCGCTTACAGGCAAACCGAAAAACGGGCTGCTTTCAGGAAATTCTGCCAGTTTCGCCGGTTTTCCCCATGACATCACGCCGCCAATGACCCGATCACCGCCGCGAAGCCGGACCGGTAAAAACGGGTCATCCGCCGATGTCGCGCGGGAAATTGCCGGGTCGGCGAAACGCAAGACGACGCCCCCTTGCTCCATCCATCTCCGGATTTCACTGCGGCCATTTTCGGTAATCGCGTCAGAGCTGGCGAACACCAGAACGGCCAGCGGCCTTTGCAGAAGATCAGCAACCTTACCTTTGCGAACTTCGGCAAATGGTTCCAGCGCGCGTTCGAGATAATGGGTCGGGTTCAATAGCGGCTGTGCGCTTTCACTTCCCGAAGACGCCAGTAGCCCGACAGGCCGCCGTCGCCAGCGTTCGTCAAGAAGAACAACACTGCTGACCGAGCTTGCATCTTCAACCTCAATTCTGGCAATCCTGTTATAAAGTTCGCCGGGCAGGCTGATGGTTGCCGAGGTGCTGTTTTCTCCCGCCTTGAACAATACGGGATGGCGCAACAACACCTGCCCGTCATCCACCGTTGCACGGATGATTATGCTCTGCCCGGCGGTTGAAGCTGCTCGCTCCACCCTGATTTCAAGCTGATTGTTTTGATGAACCGGGGCACGCAGGATAACCGGCAAGTTCCCCTGCCGTTCAGTAACAACTGAAAGTGCACCAATACGCCTGAGGTCCGCAGCCAACACATTCACTTCATCATCAGCATCAGTCAGGCCATTACTGAACCAGACCACGTCGCCCGGGCGCTCATTGGTCAGAAAGCTTGCCGCCAGCAATCGTTCAATGGCTGTTTCACGCGTCGTTGTCCAGGGTTTGGGCTGAAGGGACTGAATCTGGCGACGGGCGTCGGACGGGGTGATCAGTTGAACCGGTTCATCCGCAGCGCCATCGGGTGCCGTGCCAAGAACCACCATTGAGCGGTCTTCACGTTCAGCCTGATCGACAAGGTTCAGCATCATTTTTCGTCTGGTCTGCCAACCGGGTGCAGCCGCCCAGTCATCATCAGCAATAAGATACACAGGTCCCTTGTTGACGAGCGGTTTGCCGGCATCCCATAGCGGATGCGATGCCGCAATAATGATCAGGGTCGCCAGCAGCAGACGCAAAATCAGTAGCCACAATGGCGTCAGGGCGGGACTTTCCTGTTCCTGCTGCAAATTGGCCAGAATCCTGACCGCCGGAAAGGCCACTCGCTCCGGAGCCGGTGGTTTCAGGCGCAGAAACCACCAGATCACCGCCAGCGCAATAAATCCTGTCAGGGCCAGGGGCGCGACAAAAGAAACAGGACCCAGTGACAACACGTCTAACGTACCCCGCTTTCTGAAAAATGCAGATACAGCGACAGCAGGACCGGTTCTGGCGCGTGATCTGTGCGATGATCAAGGAAACTCCAGCCCGACGCGGCGCAGATGTCGCGCAATCCGGCCTGATGAGCGGCAATCGCCGCCTGATAATCGTCGCGCAGTGATCCCGTGTGACGGACCAGAATATCCCGATCCTCCTCTTCCATGGCACCGAACAGCATTCGCCCATCGTAAGGCAGCAACTTCTCGGCAGGGTCCAGCACCTGAACCAGATGACCTCTAACGCCATGGTTGGCGTAAGCTGACACAGCCTGTTTAACGTCTTCCAGCGGCGACAGAAAATCGCCAAACCAGATGACGCGCGAATATCGGGGCAGCACATCACTTTCCGGCAGGCTGGATTGCGGTACCTGTCCGGCGTCAATCATTGAGCACATCTGCGCCAACACACTGCGCCCGCTTGACGGAGAAGCCCCGGTTCCCAGCAAAGCCACCCGTTCGCCGCCACGTACCAGCAATGACGCGAGCGCCAGCATCAAAAGGTCGGCACGGTCTGATTTGGGTCTAAGGTCACTGGATGACTGAAAGGACATCGAAGCTGACCCATCACGCCATAACCAGACACTTTGCGCCGCCTCCCATTCCATCTCGCGCACATATACAGGTTCTGATTTTGCCGACTGACGCCAGTCTATCATTTGTACGGAATCACCGAATTCATAACGGCGAAATTGCCAGAATGTTTCGCCCTGTCCGACCCTGCGACGACCATGCACGCCTTGTGAAACGGTCGAGGCAACACGCTCCGCAGCAACCAGTAACGGCGGCAATTCTCCGGCCAGCGCTTCAGCGCGATGGTGGATATCCGACCGGCTCAGGTTTTCAACATTCGAAGATGCCATTCAAAAATCCGCCTACAAAAATTGTGTTCAGGCAATCCGCTCACATAACTTGCCGATAACAGGCCCCAGACCAACCCCTTCCGCACGGGCGGCGAAGGTCAGCGCCATACGGTGACGGAGGATTGGATGGGCAAGTGCCAGAACATCATCCACACTGGGCGATAACCGGCCGTCGATCACGGCGCGCGCCCTGACGGCCAGCATCAGCGCCTGACTGGCGCGTGGGCCGGGCCCCCAGGCGACATACTGGGCGACATCGTCGATATCGGAAGATTCAGGCCGTCCGGCGCGGACCAGTTCAAGAATGGCGTTGGCGACACTTTCCCCGACCGGCACATGACGAACCAATTGCTGAGCAGCCATCAGTCCCTTCGCATCCATTGTCCGTTTCGGTGTGTCCTGTCCGGCACCCGTCGTCTGGATCAGAATTTCCTTCTCTGCCTCAATATCGGGATACGACACATCGACCTGCATGAGAAACCGGTCAAGCTGGGCTTCTGGCAGTGGGTAGGTCCCTTCCTGTTCAAGCGGATTCTGGGTTGCCAGCACATGAAACGGCTGCGGAAGGTCATGATATTCACCGGCAACGGAAACCCGATGTTCCTGCATCGCCTGAAGCAGTGCCGACTGGGTTCTCGGGCTGGCACGATTGATTTCATCTGCCATCAGCAACTGACAAAATACCGGCCCCTTGATAAACCGGAACGAACGGCGACCCTTTTCTGATTCTTCAAGCACTTCCGAGCCAAGAATATCAGCAGGCATCAGATCCGGCGTGAACTGGACACGCCGGGTATCAAGTCCGAATACCTGTCCGATGGTTTCTACCAACTTGGTTTTGCCGAGACCGGGCACCCCGATCAACAGCAGATGTCCTCCGGCAAGCAGGGTGATCAACGATTCCTCGACAACTTCGTTCTGTCCGAAAATAAACCGCCCGATTTCGTCGCGTGCAACTGCCATATCCCGACCCAGTTGATCGACCTGAATAATCAACTGGTCTGGGTCAATCGTCTTGTCCTTGGTCTTTTTACTGTTCGTCGCACTCAATTTACCGACCTCCACTCTTTATCCCGAAGGGGTGTTGATTATATGGTTACCATTATGACTAAAATCGAGCCAGAGCTTAGCAATTTATCACAGACAGCAAAACAGGGCGGCAAACCACCGGCTGGCCTGACCCCACGACCGGGGCAGATTGTCTGCGGAGACATTAATATGCGAATCGATTCGCAAGGTCGGTGGCATTATCAGGGTTCTCCCATCAACCGGATTGAACTGGTCAAACTGTTCTCGACGGTCCTCAAGCGGGATGATGATGGAGATTACTGGCTGATTACGCCTGTTGAAATGTGCAAGATCGAAGTCGAGGACGCGCCCTTTCTGGCCGTTGAAATTATCCACGAGGGCGAAGACCAGGATCAGAATGTCCGGTTTCGAACCAATCTTGATCAGATCATCCCTCTAGATGACAATCACCCCCTGCGGATCGAAATCAACGAAAATTCATCCGAACCCGGCCCGTATCTTGCGCTCGGAAATGGTTTGGAAGCAAAGCTCACTCGCTCGGTATTTTATGAACTTGTCGATCTTGCCAATAGTGAAGACATCGGCGGCGAGCACATCTATGGTATCTGGTCAAATGGTGATTTCTTTGCCATCGGCCCCACCCCGGAAGAAGGCGATCAGGTTTATGGATGTTGATCATATCATCGCGAAAATCTCCGGTCGTCAGCCGGATGAATTTTCCTATCGTGGTGACCATGACCTTAATCCGGGCATGCTACCGGATAATGTCCTGAAACCGGCGGCCGTTCTGATCCCCATGGTTTTGCGTCAGGACGCTATCAATATCCTGTTCACCCGACGCACCGACGAATTGGCCCATCACCCCGGACAAGTCAGTTTTCCCGGCGGGCATGTGGACGCCGTCGACAACAGCGCCGAAGATGCCGCCCTTCGCGAGACAGAAGAAGAAGTCGGTCTGGGCCGCCAACATATTGAAATCGTCGGCAGGCTGGATACTTATAAGACAAGGACCGGGTTTTCTGTTGTTCCGGTGGTCGGACTGGTCACGCCGCCATTCAAAATCATCCCGGATCCGAGTGAAGTTGCGGAAGTGTTCGAGGTGCCGCTAATGTTCTTGATGGACCCGGTCAATCACGCCCGTCATTCTCGCGCATTCGAGGGCGCAACGCGGGAATTTTATGCCATGCCCTACAATGAGCATTTCATCTGGGGGGCGACAGCAGGTATGGTGGTCAATCTCTATGATGTCTTAACCCGTGGATAAACCTGACTTATGGCACGAATTCTAGTGAGTTATATCATTCCGCTGATCTTGCCGATGGCACTCTATCTGGGCTGGGTATGGATCATCCGTCACCGAGCAAAAGCGCGGGGTGATGAGATTCCGGAAATCAAAAACGCGAACATTTTCTGGTCGATCATCATCGGCGTAATCCTGATGTTCATCGGTCTTGGCATTCTTGCCATATCTGGCGGAAATCCGCCGGGTGAGGGACATTACGAGTCACCGCGATTTGAAAATGGCAAGGTTATTCCGCCGAAACTGGATTGAGCTTTCGGGAATACGGCGATGACTGGGGCTACAGAACCCGCCTGTCTGAATTTGATGCCATCGATGACAACATCACAAATCGAATTCTCATAAGGTATACTTTGGCAGTGATTGAATCGCATTTTTCAGAGCCTCTCCCCAACCAGTGGAAACCAGTTGGAAATAGGCGTCATCTGCTTCAATCCGTTTTTCATAGAGCGTTTTACAGGCATCCGACTCGTGAACCGCTAAATCAAGTGGCAAACCAACGGAAAGATTGGCCTTGATTGTCGAATCAAATGATACGATCAGCAGCTTTACGGCATCCTCAAAGCTCATGTCCGGATCATAAGCACGAACCAGAATCGGTCGGCCATATTTCGTTTCGCCGATCTGGAAAAATGGCGTTTCGTCAGAGGCTTCAATGAAATTTCCTTCCGGGTAGATCATGAACAACTTTGGATCACTGCCCTTGATCTGCCCTCCCAGGATAATGGTTGCATTGAAAGCGTCATCGGCTTTCTGCCCGGAAGTGTGACTCGAAGATATCTCCTGCTTGAGGGTATCTCCCACAAGCCTTGCCACCTGAAACATCGAGGGAACTTCGAGAATCGAAGGATTTCTTTCCGCCGGGGCCTTGGGACGCTCTTCCAGCAAACTCACGATGGCCTGGGTTGTCGCAAGATTGCCCGCCGTCATCAGAGTTATGACCCGTTCACCCGGCGTCGACCACGTATACATTTTCCGAAATACCGAAATATTATCGACCCCGGCGTTCGTCCGGGTGTCAGACATGAACACAAGGCCCTTGTTCAGGCGCAGGCCGACGCAATATGTCATCGAATTAGTCCCGCTCAATACTCAGGGAAACTGTTACTGCTGAACCTGAAGGGTCACAGCCATCGTTTCACCGCTATCACCAAATCGCATACCCAATAACGGTGCTGCATCCCTGTAGTCAAGGCCTGTAGCAACCCGAATATGTCGCTCGTCAGGAGAAATCCGGTTTGAAATGTCAAAGCCGATCCAGCCGATACTTTCAACATACGCTTCCGCCCAGGCATGACTGGCTTCCTGATCAGTACGATCATCCATCATAAGATAACCACTGACATACCGGGCGGGGAAACTCATCAAGCGTGCAGCAGCAATAAAAATATGGCTATGGTCCTGACAGACACCATGACCTACAGCTATGGACTCTTCCGCCGTTGTTTCGGAGTGGGTTTTTCCCGTCTCATATTTCACAAGGTCGGAAATCTTGTTCGACAACGCGTGCAGACGAGCGATATCACCATCAAAATCCTCTCCGAGCGATTCTACAAGCTGGTGTAGTCTGGGTCCGGGTCTGGTCAGATCCGTCGGCGATTTAAAATACCAGAGAGGCGCAAACCCGCCATGTTCTCCGATAATGCCATTTGTATCTGCCGTCTCGATTTCGCCTTTACACTGAATTGAAATCTCCGTTTGATCCGCATCGAAACTGACCAGAATAACATGATTGTTGTGTTGGTCATCGAACTCCAGCTCTTTCTGCCCCCCTTCAATACAGGTCTGCCAGGAGATGACCGTTTGTCCGGCACGTGATTTTGGGGTCAGTCGCACCTGCTGAAGACCATAAGGCACCGGTTCATCATAATGGTACGTTGTTAAATGTGATATATTCAATCGCATTGCATCAACCGTTGAACCGATAGTTTTCCTGAATCAAACCACCAAGCGCATTGTTGTCGCGAATAAAGGCTTCGATGAATTCATGCAGCCCTGATTCCATGATGGATTCAATCGAGCTGTTCTTAAGTGCGCCTAATACTGATTCTGCCTTGTCATGACATGGATGTTGAATACCGTAATCCTCGGCAAGGTAACAAAGATTGTCGAAAATTTTCGAATAACAGAAAGCGAACGAGCGCGGCATTTGCCGGTCGAGAATAAGAAACCTTGCTATGCCTGACGGATTGACGTCATCGCCATTCAGCCAGCGATATGCGCCTTGCGCCGATACCGAGCGCAGGATGATTTCCCATTGGACGTTATCCAATGATGAACCAACAAATGACGAAGATGGCAGAAGCACATAATATTTCACGTCAAGTATCCGCGCCGTATTGTCCGCCCGCTCAATAAATGTGCCAAGACGGGCGAAATCATAGATGTCATTGCGTAACATCGTCCCGTGCAAAGCGCCACGTACGAGCGCACTTTGCTGACGGATAATACCAAGAATCTCTGGCAACTCCCTTTCAGATACCGGACTGTCCAGCAAGTCTTTCAGGGTCAACCAGCATACATTGACGGCTTCCCAGACTTCCCGGGTTAGCGCGGTGCGAACCAGACGCGCATTGTTTCGCGCCGCTTCCACAACCGATAACACGCTCGAAGAATTATCGCGGTCACGCAATAAATAATCGATTACCCTGACCGCATCGTACTGGTCGTATTTCTCGGTATAGGCCTGCTTGACACCCGATGTGGAAACCACAGAAACCCAGTCATTGTCGTCGGTTGCCGCACGGGTCAGTGCTATTCTCGCTTCAGCATCCAGCAAACGTGCAATATTCTCGCTTCTTTCGAGATAACGAAACATCCAGAACAGACCACCCGCAGTTTTTCCAAGCATGGTTCGCCTATTCCTCCAGAACCCAGGTGTCCTTGGTGCCACCGCCCTGACTTGAATTGACGACCAATGACCCTTTTTTCAATGCAACTCTGGTCAACCCGCCCGGTGAGATGTCGATCTTTTCCGGGGAAACAAGTACAAACGGCCTCAGATCAACATGTCTGGGAGCAAGCCCGCTCTTGGTAAGAATGGGTACCGTCGAAAGCGAGAGCGTAGGCTGGGCAATATAATTTGCGGGATTGGCTTTCAATTTCTCGCTGAACATCGCCAGCTCTTTCTTGCTGGCGGCAGGTCCGACAAGCATTCCATATCCACCAGAACCGTGCACTTCCTTGACAACGAGGTCTGAGAGATTATCAAGCACATAGGATAGTGAACTCGATTCGGAACAACGCCAAGTCGGCACGTTCTGGAGAACTGCCTTTTCACCGGTATAAAACTCAACAATTTCAGGCATATACGAATAGATCGCCTTGTCGTCAGCAATGCCTGTACCCGGCGCGTTGGCAATCGTGATCCCGCCAGCGCGATAGACGTCCATTATTCCGGGAACGCCAAGCATTGAATTGGGGTCAAAATTCAACGGATCCAGATAATCATCGTCAACACGGCGGTACAGGACATCTATTGGTGAGTATCCGCAGGTTGTTCGCATGGCGATACGACCGTCGACAACGCGCAGATCATGCCCCTCGACCAGTTCGGCGCCCATCTGGTCAGCAAGGAATGAATGTTCATAGTAGGCCGAATTATGGATTCCCGGCGTTAGAACGGCGACCACGGGGCGGCCCTTGCAAGCGTCCGGTGCCGAGGCCCCCAGAGATCTGCGAAGATGCTTGGGATAGTCATTAACCGTTCGAACCCGGACCTTCGAAAAAAGCTCGGGAAACATTTGCAGCATGGTTTCCCGGTTCTCCAGCATATAGGAAACACCGGAAGGGGTTCGGGCGTTGTCTTCCAATACATAGAATGTATCTTCGTCAGTACGGACAATATCTGTTCCGACGATGTGCGTATAAATATTTCCCGGTGGTGAAACGCCTATCATTTGGGGCAGAAAAGCAACATTTTTTGCGATCATTTCCTGCGGAATACGACCCGCCTTGAGAATTTCCTGACGGTGATAAATATCATACAGAAAGGCATTGATCGCCCGGACGCGCTGTTCGATACCTCGTGACAGTCGTGCCCATTCACGTGCAGAAAGGATACGTGGAATGATATCAAAGGGTATCAGGCTTTCGGCAACATTTTCACGGCCATATACATTAAAAGTAATACCAGTGCGCCTGAAAATGGCTTCTGCATCGGCGGATTTTTTTCGAAGCCGGGCAGCGTCCTGAGCCTCAATCCATTGTTGATATTTATGATAAGGTTCACGGGGAGAGCCCTTGTCTCCCATCATTTCATCAAAAATATCTGTCTTATCATTCATAAAAACACCATAAAGCATCAGGCTAATGAGACAATCAGCATTTATCCGGCCAGTCCCGCGTGAAAGGCTTTGTGCCTGCATGTACATGCAGGCACATGACGCGCTGGTAACTGAATGTGATGTGTTTTATGGGTACTGCAGTAGTTCACGCTTGAACAATTTGAGAGACCTGACAGTTGGCGCCCAATCCTGCCCCTCGAAAAGGTACAGAACCGACCGGCAACCTACCGCCACAGGACTGGCTGACAGCACCAGAAACCCGTGCGGTGATGGACGCGCTCGGCACCAATGGTGCAGATGTCCGTTTCGTTGGGGGCTGTGTTCGTGACGCCCTGTCGGGAAGACCCGTAATAGACATTGATATTGCCACTCCGGACTTACCCGAGACCATAACGGAACTGCTGCAAGCAGCGGGTATTCGCGCGGTCCCGACAGGCATTGAACATGGCACAGTAACGGCGGTTATTGGCGGTAAAACGTTCGAGATCACGACACTCAGGCGCGATGTCAAAACTGATGGACGCCATGCCAAAGTCGCCTTTACCGACGACTGGATTGAAGACGCCAGACGCCGCGATTTTACCATCAACACCTTGTCGGCAACACCTGACGGAAATGTCTATGATCCGTTCACCGGGATATCTGACCTCGCTTACGGGTGGGTCAAGTTTGTCGGGCGCGCCAGTGAACGGGTTGCTGAGGACTATCTTCGCATTTTGCGGTTTTACCGGTTTTACGGATCATTTTCGCAATCCTATGCCGATATCGATGCGCTCGCTGCATGCCGGGCGGCGGCGGGTGAGCTGAAAAACCTTTCCGGGGAGCGCGTTCGTCAGGAGCTTCTGAAAATACTGCTTCTTCCCGACCCGGCGGAAATCATCATCCGCATGCGAGGCGACCATATTCTTGACGACATCCTGCCGGAAGTGAGTGACGTTAACCTATTGAGGCTCGTCAACTGGTTTGAAACCCGGGCAATCCGGATTGAAGGCATCGCGCCTGATCCCATTCGCCATCTCGGTGTGCTGGTAGACACAGATCGCCAAGGTGCACATGCGATCTCGATGCGCCTCAAGCTGTCTAACAAGGAAACTGACCGGCTGGCGGATATCTGTGCGCCACCGATCGACGTCAGTCCGGATATGGGGGAACTGGCTGAGAACAAGGCTGTTCGCCAGTTCGGACATCAGCTGATCGAAGATCTGGCCCTACAGAATTGGGCTCACGAAATGTCGGATAACCCCCGTTTGCCGCGTGCCCGCAAGGAGGCCTGGGTCGCCCTTCTTGAACGTTGCCGTTCATGGCAAGACCCGGCATTTCCTATATCGGGGAGCGATGTTCTGGCCCTTGGCATACCGCCCGGACCACAAGTCGGCAGACTCTTGACCCGGGTTGAAGAATGGTGGGAAAACAATAATTACCAAGCAGACCGACAAGCCTGTCTGGATCGGTTAATGGAGGAAACCAGGTGACGACTTTACGAATTTGCTTTGTCGGAGACAGCCTTGTGCTCGGCACCAATGATCATGACTTTCAGGGATGGCCCGGACGCATCGCGCATCGTGAAGTGCAGGCAGGGCATGATATCAGCGTTTATAATCTCGGAATTCGCGCAGACACATCGGAAATGATTGCGTCGCGCTGGCGCGCTGAATGCGAGGCGCGGTTACCGGACATCCACCCCGGTGCAATGATATTTTCGTTTGGCACCAACGATATGGCGCTGGAAAATGATGAAATCCGGGTACCGCTGGAAAAATCCTGCGCCGTCGCACGCGAAATGATGAGCGAGGCCAAAGCCTGGAAACCTACACTGTGGATCGGTCTGCCACCCGTTGACGACGGGCGGCAACCCTTTCGGGCAGGCAGCGTTGTCTTTGATTTCGCCTGCGAACGTTCCGCACAATTGAACGATGCCTACGCCAATCTGGCACGGGAACTGGATATTCCCTATCTCGACCTGTTTACGGTGCTGTCATCTGATTCAAACTGGCTGAACGCTTTTAGTGGCGACGACGGCGTACATCCGCTTCATATGGGTTATGCCCAAATGGCGGAACGGATCACCGGATGGGACGCGTGGCGTGCCTGGCTTGACTGAATAAGATCACGTTGCAGGCGCTTCTTGCGTTTCTGCCCGAGGCAGTTCGACAATGAACGTTGTTCCCTTGCCGGCTTTGGTGACAAAACCGATCTGCCCACCATGCTGCTCGACAATGGCTTTGGTAATACCAAGCCCCAGCCCGGCCCCTCCCCGGTTGCGATTGTCGACCGTATCCCCGCGCACAAACTTATCAAACAGGTTGTCTCGCAGTTCTTCCTGAATACCAGCACCATGGTCAACAACGCTAACGACAACCGATTTTCCGTTTCTTTTTACGGAAGTTTCAACCTGATCGCCTTCATTAGAAAACTTCGACGCATTTGACAGCAAATTCGCCAGCACCTGTAATAACCTGCCTTCATCTCCATCAACGGTGGCGTCGTCATCTACCTCTGTGGCGACAATTCTGACATCGTGTTCACTTGCGTAACCGGCATTGAGATCGACAGCAGTTTTCACCAGCTGCGACATATCGACTCTCTCCATTTTCAATTCCGGCGCCCCTGAACTCAAGCGCTCGACATCAAGAATGTCATTCACCAGTTGCGCGAGCCGGTCACTGTTGCGCCATGCAATTTCAATCAGATCGTTGACGTCATCCGGGATGCCTTTGATCACGCCTTGCGAAAGCATCCGAAGCGTGCCGACAATAGAGGTCAACGGAGTCCTCAGTTCATGACTCATTGTTGTAATCAGCTGGGATTTCAGCTCGTTTGCCGCCTCCGCGACATCACGGGCATTTTCCAGCTCAGCCGTCCGTTCGCGAACCTTGATTTCAAGATCGTCATTGGCCTGGCGAAGGGCAACACGGGCTTTTTCCTGCTCTGTAACATCCAGGCCAACCGTACCAATCGCCGTGACGTTATATTCTTCATCGAGAATGGGAAATTTCGTCACCAGCAGAGACCTGCCGCCGATAGAAAATGAAAAATTGTCTTTCTGCAGCAGAGGCTTGGCTGTATCGATTACCTGCTGATCGGCTTGGGCAATGATTTTGGATTGCGCCGGATTTAGCACCTCTTTGAAATTTTCTCCCGTGATTGCAGCAACATCCACGCCTACATATTTGGCAAATGTCGGGCTGACATAAAGATAATGTCCCGCTATGTCCTTGATCGACAAGGCAATCGGTGAATGCTCGATAACGGCATTGATTAACGCCTCGTTCCTTCGCTGTTCAATTTCAACAAGTTTCCGTTCTGTAATATTGGTAGCGCTGCCGCGGTATCCGGTAAAGTTTCCGGCATCGTCAAAGATCGGTTTGCCGCTAATTCTGAAAAACAAGAGACTGCCGTGCCGGTCTGGAGCAGAATATTCGAAGTCCCGGAACCGGCGGTAATGCCTTAAATCTTCTCGATGGTTATACCATTTTTTATCCTCATCGGGATCGCCACCGGCATATTCCCATCGGGTTCGGCCGATCAGATCCGGCATACTTGAAAAACTGCCACTGCCGGGTGCGTCAGTGAAGGATGTGAAACGAAACGCCTTGTCCGTTTCCCAGAATCGATCATATGCGGTTTCCGCAACATCCTGAAGATGCTGGGTCGCCTGACGGAGTTTTTCGGTTCGATCCGCAACCCGTTGTTCAAGCAGATCACGGGCGTCCATCAATTCTTTTGCCTGTTCAGCATCTTTCACACGAAGCTTGTCTATTTCACTCAGTGATTCCCTGAACGCCCACACCGCCCGAGCCATATCTCCGATCAGGTCAACCCTGTCGATACCGGGGATATCCTCATCCAGCTTTCCCCATGCCAGACCAACAAGCCTGTTGGTAATCGCTTCCAGAGGGCTGGTCAGACGGCGCAGAACAAGCGCCGTCACCAGCAGAACTGCAGCCAGCTGAACTGCGCCCAATAGGATCGCATCCCGCAAAGTGATCCACTGTTTGTTGGCAAGACGTGCAGTGGAAAATGAAACTTTCAACACACCAATTGTTCGTTCAGAATCGGTGCCTGCATACCTGATATCGACTTCGGTCGTCAGGGTCGGCAGGTTTGTGTCCGCGTCTTCGCCAATCCTGGCAAAAACATCATCATTGTCAATGGTGATGCTGGCTCCAAGAAAATCCGGATCCTGATTGAGGCCGCTCAAGACAATAGTAGCACCAGGTTTATCCAGCACCCAAACCATGTCAGCAACAGAAACAGCGAGCAGATTGGTCAATCGGTCAAGCCGGGTTTCAAGCTCATGTGTCAGTTGCTTCTGGTGATGATAAGTGTTCACCGCGACAAACGAAATCGTTACACCGGCAAGCACCAGACCGACTGTCAACAAGGCGCGAACATAAAGGCTAAATTGCATGATTCCCAATATTTACCAGCAATCGCGCATGATGTCAGCGAATTAACCCGATGTCAGAAATCTGGTCCGGCCAATCCAACCGTCCGGACACGAGGTCAGGTAAACAGGTCGCAACTTCCGGAACCATTATCCAAATTTACCTATAGTTGATGGATAGTATATTTCTCGAGCCGCTTGCGGTCTACATCAACCCCAAGCCCCGGCCCGGAGGGGACACGGACAAACCCGTCCTTGACCGGGAAGGGCTCGCTCAGAATGTCTTCTGTCAGATAGTAAGTCGACATATAGAATTCGCAGCCCAAATCCAGCTCCGGCAGGGCTGCCATTAAATGTGCCCCCGCCGTATGGGCAATTCCGGTTTCAAACATGCATCCACCGTAAACGCCAATACCCGCAGCTTTTGCGATGGCGGCGACTTCAAGCGCCCGGCGCAGGCCACCACTTTTCATGATCTTCAGGCTAAAAATATCGGCAACCCGCATTTGCGCCCCAATCAGGGCTTCACGCGGATTAAAGACCGACTCATCTGCCATTATTGGCGTCGTCAGGGTATGCGTGAAATGGGCCATAGCCTCAAGATTGGCTTTGCGTACAGGTTGTTCGATAAAAGAAAGTCGGAAGTTTTCAAAGTCACGCAGTTTGGGCAAGGCTTCGTGCGCTTTCAGACCCTGATTATAGTCGATGCGCAAATCCAGTTGATCGCCGTATTTATCGCGCAGTTTTTCCACTCGCATCAGATCGAAAGCATGGTCCTTGAAACCAGTTTTCAATTTGAAAATCCTAAGCCCGTCTTCAAATAAACGTTCGGCTTTGGTAAAATCCGTATCAAAATCCGGGTTGGCGATGGAAAAACTCAAGGGCATCCGGTCGCGATGACAGCCGCCGAGAAGGTCGTATATGGGGACGCCCGAAACCTTGCCGATGATATCAAGCAGAGCTGTTTCAAGTGCTGCCTTGGCTTCCGAACAATGGACGACGTGTTTCTCCGCTTCGGCCATGAAAACTTCGACATCAAAGACACTGCGCCCGATAATCATCGGAATGAAATAGTCGGCAAGAGCGCTGGCGTTGGATTCGGGTGTGCCGGTAAAAACCGGCCACGGAGACGCTTCTCCCCACCCGGTCAAGCCGCTCTCCGTCGTTAGCTCGAGAACCACGGATTTAACCGACGAAATATCGCCACTGCCGTGGGAATGGATTTCGGTAACCGGGACCTCGACGACACGCACCCCGCCCGAACGGATCAAATGAGACGAGGACATCCTGTTATCCGGAATTGATCGGCTTCATGTTTTCAGGCAGATATGTCGCCAGTTCGGGGACGAAGATCAGCACAAAAACCATGACCACCATAATCAGGAACATCGGTATTGCGGCTTTCGAAATATAGCCCATTTCGTGTTTGGTCATGCCCTGCATGACAAACAGGTTAAACCCGATAGGTGGCGTAATCTGGGCCATTTCGACAACAACGACGATAAAGATGCCGAACCAGATGACATCGATTCCGGCGTTGCGGATCATCGGCTCGACCACCGCCATGGTCAACACCACGGACGAAATGCCATCCAGAAAACAGCCAATGACGATGTAGAACACCAGCAGCACCATAAGCAGCTCAAACCGGCTGATGTCGAGAACGGCGATCCATTCGGCGAGCGCACGCGGAAGG
>JAJFIJ010000191.1 GCA_021775105.1 Rhodospirillales bacterium
ATAGCCTACGTATTTTCTGTCTCGTTTCTGTGCACGATCTAAGCTTAACAATTTAGTCATATTCTGCTTTGATCCCGATCATGGCAGTTCATTACAGGGTATCGCATTATGGGCAATTAGGCGGAATATCCGCTCTTGTCCACATCCTTTAGGGTGCAATTTTCCTGAGCAAAAAATACCTGTCTAAATTGACCAACATCAATTTGCATGCACCATAAATGTGACAATATTCTGGATATCAAGACGTTGAATATTGAAGCAAAATTTAGGTGAATAACCGTGGATATCGCGACACTTATCGGGCTTGTATTTGGCGTAGGTATTATTGTCGGGGCCATCGTTACTGGCGGTGATATCAGTACTTTTGTAAACGCGCCCGGTTTGATGATTGTTGTTGGCGGCACGCTGGCGGCGACGCTGATAAAGTTCCGCCTGAAAGATGTGCTGACATCCTTTGCCATGGGCATCAAGACGGCCTTCAAGGACACCAGTAGCGACCCCCGTGAGATTTACGAGCTTGTCCTTGAAATGGGAACAGCATCACGCAAAACCGGGCCTCTGGCGCTTGAGGCGTTCACCATTCCCAACGAACTGCTGAAAGACGGCGTGCGACTGATCGTTGATGGCCACAAGATCGAAGATATCCGCAATATTGTTCTCAACGAGATCAACCAGACCTTCCTTGTTCAGGAAAAAAGCGAAGCCATGTTCAGGGGTATCGGCGAATCTGCACCGGCTTTCGGCATGCTCGGGACTCTCGTCGGACTGGTCCAGATGCTGGCCAAGCTGGACGACCCGGCGTCGATTGGACCCGCCATGGCGGTTGCCATGCTGACAACTTTTTACGGTGCGTTGATTGCCAATCTGGTGGCCCTGCCCATCGCTGACAAACTGGCCCGGAAAACACGCGATGATCAGGCCGTCCAGGATTTGATTATCGAAAGTATTTCAATGATTTATCTGCGCCAGAACCGTCAAGTGATGGCCGAAACGCTGGCCGCTCACTTGCCTTCCGGGCATGTTCCTGCAACCGCGGACTCAGAGGCGGCTGTTGGCGAAGCCGCAACACAAACCGGAGAAGCCTGATGCCGCCAACATCCAAGGCCGCCGCCAAACCTGCCGGTGCACCGACCTGGATGGTGACTTTCGGCGACTTGATGTCCCTGTTGTTCTCGCTTTTCGTTTTGTTGTTTACCTATTCCACCCTTGATGTCGAAAAGTACAAAGCGCTTGCCGGCTCTCTTCGTGAAGCCTTCGGTTCGACCAAAAGCGATGCTCTTATAGGTGATCTGGGTGGCCCCATGGCGATTATTGATCTGTCCCCTGAATTTTCCGATACCCCCGGTGATTCGTCTCCGCAACGGGTAGTGATCGAACTGAAACCACAGGAGCCCAAACCCGAGGAAGCGGCCCCCACCCCTGTTCCACCCGAAACCGGCGTCAGCCAGATTGATGAAACTGATGTTTTGAAGGCCGCCACGCAATCGCGGGAACGCCGCGCTGAAAAGCTTGAGCAGGAACTGAGTGACGCTGTCACAGTGGATTTATCAGGAGCCAGAATTGATGTTGAACGCAAGGGTGACCGGGTCATGATCCGCTTTCCGAACGAAATCGCCTATCCGGCCGGCAGTGCCGAAATTACAGAAGGATTTGCGGCGACATTGAAAAGCCTGACTAAAATCCTCAGCAAAACACCCGGCAAAATCGTCATTGGCGGACATACGGACAATGTCCCGATCGCGCCGGGTGGACGTTATCAGTCGAACTGGGAACTGTCGGCCGGGCGGGCGGCGGCGGTTGTCCATGTTCTACTGGAAGATAAGGCAATCGTGCCAGAGCGTGTCACCATTCAGGGATTTGGCGACAGCCGCCCGCGGGTAGAAAACGATACCCGGGAGCATCGGGCCATGAACCGCCGTGTCGAAATTTCAATTCTGATTGATCAGGACGTCAAGAATGGAGAAAAAGAATGAGTGACAGTGATCTGCGCAAACACCAGTATTTTTCGCAAAGCATTGAGCAGGCTATCCGCATGGCCAACCGGGAGGTCCTGCACCCGATTGTCGACCCGTTAACCCAGGCGAAAATTCTGTCCGTTGCGGTAGAGGTGGCCAAACGGCGAGGCCATTATATTGATGCGACCCTGAAGCTCGGCAAGGTTGGAGAGACCCCGCCGAGCGGCGAGGAACTCAGAAAATTCCGGATCGAATTTGAGGAAGCACGTGACGGATTTACCGCCCTGATGACGGTAATTGAACGCAATTACATAGATGTGCCAATAAATTGAGCTCCAAGAACGGCAAGAATTTCAAGATCAGGAAAAATGAGGTTTCGATCCAAATCCAGCGTGCTATTGTAGGCTAACCATGGAGGAGGACAGGATTATGAAAAGACTTCGCGAAATTGCCGAAGAAGCGACCAAAGGGATTGACGACCTGCTGGAAACCCACCTGGACGAACAACAGACAAGCGAAGTTGAAAAAATTGTTGAGCAGGCTGTTATCAAGGCGTTGCTTGAGGGGCAGCATCGTGCCGTCGATGCGGTAATTAAGTGCCCGGAAGCCGATCAGGACATGGCACACAAAATCGCCACCGCCATTCGCCACGAAAACGACGCGCTGATCGTCAATCTGTCGAGCTTGCGTTAGACCACATCACGCAGTTATTTCTTTGATTGGGTTAGGTTGAAGGCACTACCGCCACACAAACGGCGGCGGCGGAGGCCTTTATTATTTCCGAAGCTTTGGAAGCATCCAAACGCAACCAAGTATTGCGAAACCCGCAACAACCGATAATCCGGCCAAATAATACACAGTCATATCTCTTTTCCTTTGCCCAGGAATTCCCAGCTTCCAATTGACGGAACAGCCAGAACGCGCATTGTTACACGATTCGTAATTTAAATCAAATTTTTCTATTGAATCACAATAAGTTAAGTGGATTACTTAAAATATTGGAGTCAGAAAAAAATCCTGCAACAAAATTCATTGTCGCACAACCTTTTATTAAGACTCGTAATTTTCAGGCGATCAGGTCAATGGCCAGCGATTATTTCAGGTCGCTGGACTCCAGGGTTGGTGCTTCCTGAGGCATCGATTCACCGTTATTGATCTGGAAATTTCGATACTGGGAATAAGCATCACGTTCAACCACGTAAGGATCAAGGGCACCCTTTGTTACAGTATTGATATCATCCTGATTGGCTGAATACTGGACGCCACCCTGGGCGACGGTACCAACAAGAGGCATCGGGCTGGCGACCGCCGTCAGAGCATCGCCGATGGCATCACGGGTATTTGACGGACCTAATAGGGGAAGCACAATATACATACCCTCCTCAGCACCGTTAATGGCTGCTGCCTGACCCAGATCCTCACGACGTTGCTCGATCCCCATTTCGCTTGCCGGATCGTTCAAACCGCCCATCCCGAGCGTGGAGTTAACAAAAAAGCGCTGTGTTGCTTTTTCTGCGTTTTCCGTATCGCCCTGCAGGAAACTGCTTATCGCGGTTACCGGTTCGGTCAGGTTCGACGCGGCATTGCCGATGGCGTCTTGCAAAAATGTTGGAGTCACTGCCTGATACCCATCGACTAAGGGGTCAACAATAGCACCACGTACAACCCTGTTAAATCCGGAGGTAACCCGGTTCAGATCTTCCAGCGGATCATTTACCTGAGATTCCCCGGCAGTTGGTTCCGGTTTGCTATCTGCGGCATTTGCAGATACCGCAACAAACAGTGCTCCTGCGAGAATTCCGGAAACCACGAACGGTGATACGATTGATGAAGCCATATTCTGCCTCTCCCAGTCTGGTTGTTCAGGGGCAAGGTACAATTGTAACCGGGGATGGGAGGTTCAGTAAAGCTCCCGATTCGCACTTAACCTAAAGGTGCACGTTTGTAATAGTGCCACAACATAACTGCGGCCGCCGTTCGCCATGGGCGCCAGCGCAGGGCTATCTCGTCAAGCTCCTTAAAAGTTGGGCGGCTATCGAGACCCATCAGACGTTCCACGGATGCTGCCAGCGCCACATCACCAGTGGGCCAGGCATCATCCCGACCAAGCGCAAACATCAGATAGATTTGCGCCGTCCAGCGCCCAATCCCGGTCACGGATGTCAGAGCGTCAATGATGTCTTTGTCATTCAGCATACCCAGATTATCCAGATCTAACGAACCTTCGACGATTGCCTCAGCGAGACAGTGGGCATATCTGGCTTTCGGACGACTGAACCCACAAGCCAAAAGAGCGTCATCCCCGGACTCAATTATGACTTCGGGCGAGATATTCAGGATGCGTTCCTCCAGCCGCCGCCAGATAGCTGCACCTGACTGCACGGACACCTGCTGGTCAACAATGATCCTGAGCAGCGTTGCATACCCCGGAGGCCGACCCCTCGGCTCCGGCACACCACAGAGTTCAAGCGCATGCTTCATGTACGGGCAGGATTTTTCCAGTTCCCCGAGCGCTTTCTTCAAATGCCGGGTATCAACACTCAGCGGAGTTCCTCCACCGGTGTAACACCAAAGACGGCCAAGCCGGAAGCAATCACGAAAGCGACGGCCTGAACCAGTGCGAGACGAGCAAGGGTCAGTTCCCGATCATCATCGTGAATAAAGCGCAGCCGGGCGTCATCCTTGCCCTTGTTCCAAAGCGCATGAAATCCGGTCGCAAGGTCATTAAGATAATAAGCAATGCGATGTGGCTCATGAGCTTCCGCAGCCGACTGAACAAATCGAGGCCAGTTTGCCATGATGCGAACAATATCCAGCTCTGCCGGATCGTTCAGGTGATCGAGGTCAGCGTTCCGCAGTTTTTCGGGAGTGATATCTTCAGCTGAAAGGTCCCCAAGCGCATTTCGCAAGACAGAATGGCAGCGGGCATGAGCGTACTGTACATAAAATACCGGATTGTCGCGAGACTGCTCCAGTGCTTTTTCCAGATCAAATTCCATTTGTGAATCGTTTTTGCGGGTCAACATAATGAACCGCACGACATCTTTGCCGACCTCATCAATCAGATCGCGAAGGGTTACAAAGTTACCTGCGCGTTTTGACATTCGCACCGGTTGGCCACCCTTGATCAGGTGCACCAATTGACAAAGCTTGATATCCAGTTCTGCTTCACCGCCACTGATTGCCATCGTCGCTGCCTTCATGCGTTTTACGTACCCACCATGATCGGCACCAAAAATATCAATCTGGATGTTGAATCCACGCCGGTATTTGTCGAAATGATTAGCAATATCGTTGGTGAAATAAGTCCAGGAACCATCTGGCTTTTTAATCGGGCGGTCCACATCGTCGCCATATTCTGTCGCCCTGAACAGGGTTTGAGGCCGCGGCTCCCAATCATCTGGAATTTTACCTTTAGGAGGCTCGAGAACACCGGTGTATATCAAGCCTCTGCTTTCCAAGGTCGCCATTACATCATCTACAACACCCGCCTGAACAAGCGCGTTTTCGGACGTGAACACGTCCTGCTCAACACCTAATGCTTTCAAGTCATCGCGAACCATTTCCATCATACTGGCGACGGTAAATTCGCGAAACTCCTGCAGCCATTCACTTTCTTCCTTGCCGACCCATCTGTCACCGTCACGTTCTGCCAGCGCCTTGCCAACTGGAACCAGATAATCGCCCGGATACAACCCTTCCGGAATAGAACCAATATCTTCACCCAGGGCCTCGCAGTAACGCATGTGTGCAGATCTCGCCAGCGTATCGACCTGCGCGCCAGCATCATTGATATAATACTCTGTGGTCACGTCGTAACCGGCTTTCGCCAACAGTTTTGCAAGGGCATCCCCGGTCACGGCTCCACGGGCATGCGCGACATGTAATGGTCCGGTCGGATTTGCAGACACATATTCGACGTTAACTTTCTCGCTCGCCCCAAATTCTGAATCGCCGTAAGCAGATCCTGCCGACAGAATATCAGTAATGGTTCTATGCCAGAACCCGGGAGCAACGCGAAGATTGATAAAACCCGGACCCGCAATTTCAACACTGACAACATCTTCCAGAGTCCCCAGTCGATCGGCTAGCAATGTTGCCAAATCACGCGGTTTCATGCCTGCCTGCTTGCAAAGCACCATAGCGGCATTGGTCGTCACATCACCATGAGAGACATCACGAGGAGGTTCGACTGTTAGGCGTTCAACATCAAGGCCACCGGGCAATGTGCCGTCCGACATCATTGAGGAAACAATCGTAGAAATATGGCCTTTAAAAATATCAAATAAATTCATAGAGCGGCAATCCGTTGTCGGAAACTCAGGAACAGAAACTGGTTGCCGGTCATACTCCACGTAGTGCGCTCAGGCAAGCAAACCCGACCCTTTACCTTGCGGCCAGTTGCGGATAGTGCGACGTTATCAGACTGGAAGGAATCACCTATGGCGAAATCTGACCTCAAGACCTACAAAAAACGCCTACTCGAAATGCGAGATGAAATCAGGCATTTGTCCGAGTCTACTGAAGAAGACCGGAAACCCGTTGAACTCGACCAATCAATGGTCGGGCGCTTGTCACGTATGGACGCATTACAAGGGCAGGCCATGCAGCTTGAGACTGAGCGTCGTCGGGGTGTTGAGTTGCAGCGCATTGATGCCGCCCTCGGACGGATAGAGAATGAAGATTTTGGTTATTGCCTGACCTGTGGCGAAGACATTGAGGTCAAGCGTCTGGAACATGACCCTACCGCTCCGACCTGCATGGTCTGTGCCAGAGGCTGATTTTGTGCTACGGAATCAATCCGTATTTTTGGCCACCCTCCCCGGTTCCGACCCTTTTGCAAATTGAAATGCTTCATCAGCCCAGCCAGTCATTCCACCGATAAGTTCCTTGACTGGATACCCTAACCTGGCCAAACGGATAGCCGCCTTGTTTGCTCCATTGCAATGTGGACCCGCGCAGTAAACGACGAATAGAGTATCGTTCGGCCACTCCTCCATTTTACGTGCAATGATTTTACCGTGTGGCAGGTTGACTGCACCTGGAATATGCGATTGTGCATAAAGATCTGGGCTTCGCACATCAAGCAAGGCAAAGTCCATTTTACCACTAACCATGCTGTCATGGGTGTCCCAGCAATCAGCTTCGAAGGTTAAACGGGCTTCAAAATGTTTTAGTGCCAGTTCGGGTGCGGCGGCAGGAATGATTGATACATGGCTCATGAAGTTAGGTCCCGTGGTTGTTGAACGATAGTGAAATTTTATTGTTCTTCAGATGAACTGTCTATTGGCGTAAATGACAATTATCGGTAATATTACGCCAATATGCGAAATCAACCGGAAAGCTCACCTCTTGTTTGCGTACTTGCCTATGATGGGCTGTGCACTTTTGAATTCGGCATCTGTGCAGAAATATTTGGCCTCCCGCGACCTGAACTTGATGTGCCTTGGTACCGGTTTGCTGTGATTGCAGAGCACAAGGCCCCGTTATCTGCGGGTGGCGGCATCACCGTCACGGCAGCCCATGACCTTGAATTCGCACAAAAAGCCGATCTAATTCTGGTTCCGGGGTGGCGTGGTGTAACCGCGCCAGTACCGTCAAAAATTACCAAAATGCTGAATGACGCCGTGTCAAATGGTGGGCGCGTTGCCTCCATATGTTCAGGTGTTTTCGTTCTGGCAGCAGCCGGGTTGCTATCAGGGAAAAGAGCAACAACCCACTGGCGTTATACGGACCAGTTAAAGTCTGTGGACCCGTTAATCAATGTCGAGCCGGACGTTCTTTATATCGACGAGGGCAATGTTTTGACTTCTGCGGGATCAGCAGCCGGACTCGATCTGTGTTTGCATATCGTACGCTCCGACTACGGCGTTGAAGTCGCTAACATTGTTGCCCGGCGACTGGTCCTGCCCGCCCATCGTGATGGCGGTCAAGCCCAATTCATTCCCCGCCCGATGGGCGCCGCACGAGGCGGCAGGATAAATTCCTTGCTGGATACGATCAGCCGCCAACTGGATGAGAACTGGAGTGTGGAACAAATGGCTGAGCGGGCGGGAATGACATCAAGGACCCTGCTTCGTCGTTTCAAGGAGGCAACGGGGTTCAGCCCACAAATCTGGCTAACTCGGCAACGTGTTGCCTTCACCTGCGAATTACTGGAAACCACGGCCCTGAATGTGGGTGATCTGGCTGAACGGGTAGGCTTTGGTTCGCCGGAAACCCTTCGCCACCATTTCAAGCGTCAGATTGGAGTCTCGCCACTGGCCTATCGGTCGTCGTTTAGAACCTGATCGGTCACAACGAATTCTTCCCCAACCAATAAAACCTGAAACCAAGCATAAATAATGAAACGGCACCGGCGACCAGGATTCCATAGATTAACCCTAATGCGCCGAACTCCATGGTGATTGAAAAAATATACCCCAAAGGGATTAACACGCCAATAAATGCGAAGGTCTGGATGGCACTGGGAATCCAGACATCCCGACGCCCGCGTAAAACATTCGACATCGTCGCCTGCCCACCATCAAAAATCAGAACAAAACCGACGAAAAAAATTAACGGAGCAACTGAGGCAATGATCTTTGGATCGGTTGAGTAAAATCCGGCGATCTCGTTCGGCAGCGCAAACAACAGACACCCAACCACACCAAGCACTCCGATCGTTACCCCAAGCCCCGTCCATCCGGCCAGCATCATATCAGGCCGATCCTTACGGCCATAAGCGATACCGACTCTGACGGCCGCTGCGGACCCCAATCCAATGGCTATCATAAAACAGACGGCAAGCACATTCAGGCCGATAGAATAGGCCGCGAGCGCCTCCGCCCCTAACCACCCTGCAAACATGTTCAGCGTGGCAAATGCAACTGATTCCACACCGATGCTAAGCCCCATGGCGTATCCCATGTTGCGTAAATCGGCCCAAGCGGACCACCCGCCTGACGGAGCACTACGAATGGCAAACCGTTCATGGTCCGGCATTAGCCAGATGTAAGCGACCAGACCAATTGCCAGAAACCAGCGCGAATACGTTGTCGCCCACGCCGCACCAACCGCACCATCGGCGGAAAATCCAAGATTGCCGTATATGAAAACCCAATTCAGAAAGACGTTCAGAAGATTGGCGAAAATCATCAACATCATTGCGGGCTTTGGGCGACGGATTCCGTCTAAAAAAAAGGCCGAAGCCAAAAATACCAGATGGGCGGGTAAACCATAGCCAGTCGCCGCCATCACAATTCCACCCTCATGAGCCAGAACCGGAATTTGCCCCGTCAACTTCAACCATGTGTCACCAAACAGGGAAATGAGGCAGGCAACCAGTCCAAGAACAAACGCGTAAGGCACTGCCTGGCGCCAGACCTTCCCGCATTCCTTGAAATTCTCGGCACCATAATGGTTGGAGGTCAGAACGATTGTTCCCATGATCAAACCCATGAATGAGAGCAGCACAGGAATAATCAGAGCAGTACCAATGGATTGATAGGCAAGCTCTTCGGCGCTGTAGCGCCCGACCATCACGGTATCCGCTGTTATCATTATCAGGATACCCATTCTGGACACAATGATTGGGCCCGCCAGTCGCAACAACTCAGAAACATGACGGCGCAATCGAGTTGCTCGCCACGACCGGTCAGAAGAGTCTGGAAGAGTGCCGTTGTTCACAAGTTAAACCTTAATCCTAGATCTGTTCTTGGGCTTATACACTCAATCTGACAATCAGAAAGGGTTAAGTCAGGTTGCTTGCCCATGGTTTTTTTAGGTCTATGATGCCGGAGAACGAGCCCCCACATTGATCGATACCTTCCATGCCTGCTCAGGTCACTCAAAACCCGAAAATGGGCATCTTCTGGATGCTTTTGACCATGATGTTGTTCGTTAGCCTTGATGCCAGCGCAAAATACCTTACCCAAAGCATGCATGTTCTGGAAATTGTCTGGGGCCGCTACTTCTTTCATCTGCTAATTCTTGGAATCTTGCTGGCGCCGCGCCTTAAATCTTTAATGAGGACATCTCATATCCGGCTTCAACTATTGCGTTCCCTGCTGCTGTTGATGACTACAGCATGTTTCTTCAGTGGGCTTCGATATATTCCGATGGCAGATGCCAGTGCAATCATGCTGGCCTCTCCAATTGTTGTTACTGCCCTCTCCATGCCGGTACTGAAAGAAAAGGTCGGACCCCGCCGTTGGGTGTCAATAGCCATTGGATGTGTCGGTGCCTTGATCATCATCAGGCCTGGTACGGGTATGATGCACCCCGCCGCTCTTTTCCCCATTGCCGCAGCCATCTTGTATGGAATTTTCCAAATCAGCACACGTTTTCTAAGCCATACTGAATCGGTGTTAACCAATTTGCTCTACAGTGCGCTGATCGGGACAGTCCTTACCACGTTGGCCGTACCCTTTTTCTGGAAAATGCCAACCCAAGAAGAATGGATGTTCATGATTTTAATGGGGTTTTTCGGTGGGTTGGGCCATTTTGCGTTGATCAAATCCCTGACAATTGCACCCGCAGCAACGGTCGCCCCATTTACATACACCAATCTGATTTGGGCTACATTACTTGGGTTTTTTATTTTTGGTGATCTGCCCGACCAATGGACCATCATCGGAGCATCAATAATTGTCGCAAGCGGACTCTATATCTATCACCGAGAACTTGTAAAAGGACAAACAGACCCGAAGGCAAAATTCAAAGATCCGTCTGCATAATTTCTCGCGAGTCAACAAGTTCAAGCAGTTCAGAAAAGTGCGCGTCAACAACACCAAGCTTTGCCATCTCTTCTATCGTACCAGCCAGATAGTCCCGGCAACGGCCATAACGCCCGCACGCACCTACCATAATATCGGCCATCGTTTCTCTGGGTAACGGGCCAACATATTGATGATGGTCAGGATCAGCGACAAACACCAATGCCGTGACCGTTCCGGATTTTTCAGTTTTCAATTCTGCCCAAAGGGTCTGATAGACTCCGGAATTCATTTCCCGGTCCCAAAGAGCTTCCCAATCTGCTTCTTCGTTTTCCGGCAGCAGTTGGTAAACGACCCCCTTACAATCACCATCACCCTTTTCAAGGCAAAGCCCCAGACCCGGTCGCTCTGGTGTTCCACGGGCGATTGTCGTCCAGATGTGAAACTTCCGTTCCCAACCCAGCAAGACAGCGGCATCCGATGTGAGATATTTAAAACCGGGATTCCACATCAAGGAACCAAATGCAAATACCCAAAGAGGCCCATCAGGGCGAGCCGCGCGAGTCTCATCCATTCTTCGCTGACGTTCCTCAGCCGATAACTCGCGGTGTTCCCCTACCTTCAGTGGAAGTTTCAACTCGGACATCCTGACTTACAAACCTATAACGTCTGTTCCTTGGTTTTCTCAAAGCGGATATCAGGCCAGTCTTCTTCGGCTTTGTTGAGATGCCAGGGATTGCGGGCCATGAACACAGGTGCGCCATCGTGGTCGACGGCCATACTCGGACCGTTCGCATCTGTGAATTTCTTCAATTGAAGATGATCATCTGCCTCAACCCAGCGCGCCGTATAAAGCTCCGTTGGTTCAAATCGAACCGGAATATCATACTCCGTCCTGATTCGATCAGCCAAAACCTCGAACTGTAAAACGCCAACGACACCAACGACCCAGTCTGAACCAAAATCGGGTTTGAACACGCGCGCGGCCCCTTCTTCGGCGATCTGTTGCAATGCCTTACCAAGATGTTTGGCCCGCATCGGATCTTCGGGGCGAACTTTTTGCAACATTTCGGGCGCGAAACTTGGAATGCCGGTGAACCTGATACTCTCCCCCTCGCTCAGGCTGTCACCGATGCGAAGATTGCCGTGATTTGGGATGCCAATGATATCACCCGCCCACGCTTCTTCTGCCAGTTCCCGATCGCGCGCCAGAAAAAGAACGGGAT
>JAJFIJ010000192.1 GCA_021775105.1 Rhodospirillales bacterium
TGCGGCGGTGGCCCGCTGATTTACACCCGAAACACAAAAAGCCGCACCCTATTCAGAATGCGGCTCGGAATGTCCGATTACCTGGACAATTAGCTGGAAAGGTCGTCGATTTCCTCTAACTTAATGCCGAGGATTTGACCCTTCCGTATATTCAGTTGCACGTTGCCGGTTTTGTTGTCAAATAAAAACTGCGAAAGGCGGCGTTGTGCTCTTGCCCCTTTAACATCAGCATCAAGGTTTTTGACGTTATTATTAGGCTGCTTGTTTATCGGCTGTGCCAAGGTTTTTGATTTCATCGATTAACTCTTCTTTCGTTTCCATTATCCCTTTTGGCAGGTTGATTACCGCCTCAAGAGCTGTTCTGGCGCTCAACGCTTCGGCCAGAGAAATCTTTGCTGCCAACATTTGATCATGATTAACGACGCTGGGGCGACAAAGCATCTCCCGAGCATCGTCGGCAAGAGTTTCAAACCGCTCTATCGCCTCCTGAACATAGGAGAGAAACCGATCCCAATCCTGATGGCCGGTCACGGATTCAATGCTAACCGCGGCTTGCTCAATAAATGCAAACCGGGAATCCAAATTACTTGGGGCACTTGGTTTGCGGGCGGTCTCATCTCCTCGGGACATAAATTGCGTTTTATCGAAGGTCATTGGGCCCCCTCCTGACCGCCGCCGCCGGCACTCGGTAGTGTTTCATCTAAAAGCTCCCCGCCTTGAACCTGGGGGTTTCCGCCCGTGTCTGGCGCGTTCTCTGGGGGGCGACCACCGGCATCTTGACCACCAGCACCAAACGGTGGCGCCGAGCTTTGTAGTGACGCCTGTTGGGCCTCTTGGTCTATCCGTTCACGAATCGTCTGCAGGTAGACCTGGAATAGCTCGACGTGTTCTCCATCCAAAAACCCGAGATTGTCGCTGTTGGCAAATTCAATCAGCTTTTGCATGTGCTCGATCGCTGGCTCAAGAGGAACGCCGTCAGGGGGCATGCCGGAAACAATATCGTGGATGGCTTCTTCCGCAAGGATTTTGCGACGGCGATCATCGGGATTGGTCGGCTCTATGTATTTTTCCGCATCAAGCCCTAATGTATCTCCGTAATCCAGCAACCAGGCAAAGAAACCCGATGGTGTGGCGATGCCTGTCTGAAACCCGAGCTCGGTAAACGCCGCGGCGCCAAATTCCTGCAATGACCCCTGTTGCGCCTGTTTTGACGTGTTGAGAATATTGGCGTCGAATTTAAACCGCATATTCCCGGTGATTTCTTCCCGGCTGCCAATCGTGATAAATGGGCTTTTCCCTGACCTCAACGGGCCCAATAACCTGACCTGTTTTTCCGGAGGTAGGAACACCGTGTTCAACCGGTGCATCATCTCAAACATTTGAGTGAGGCCAATAAACAAGCGGCGCATCACCCGTTCTGGTCGGGCCTCGCCTTGACCGGAAAGCAATGAAATGCCTCCGACAGTGCGCAATGCAGATGACCTGCCCGGGGGAACCCGACCAAATTGAATATCACCTTGCATGGTCAACCGCTCCTCGAACTGGTTCAAGAGCGTCATAAGGTTGAGCCCGAAAGCCTGGTTTGGATTGCCAATATTTGGGAACGATTGATCTTTTTGAGGATCACCAAGGGGATACATTTCACCCGGGATCATGCGCAAAATCTCCGGTTTCATCGCGCCTTGTGGACGATAAAAACCAAAGGGAACATTCGCGATCGTACCGCCGTCAATGCTCTGGTCAAAGATTTGCTTTTTAAGATCATGCAGGCCCTCGACCAATTCCAACAAACCCAGACCAGCGCGGCGACCGGCGATCGGGAGATAATTAGCCTCCGCGAACGGCCGACGTGGTGGGAGCGCGGGGTACATTTCGGTGAGGCGACGGGCCCTCAATAGGGTTTTGGTCTCAAGCAGCACCCACCAAATAACGTCCTCGTCCCGACCCTTTTTGTTAACGTCGAAAAGGTCGAAGCATGTCAGGCGGGTTAATGTGCCCTGGTTCTGGGCCTCACGGATTGGGGCGCTTTCTTCCCGGCCACCAAAGGCGTCTTTTTGTTCCTCGACATCATCATCAGTTTTATCAGTGGTCGACATCGTATCGAGTTGATCAAAAAAGTCCTTTTTGCTTAGATTTCCACCGCCGGGCAGGTCATAAAAGCCATCTTCTACCTGGCGCTTGATTTCATCAATTGTTGGATAATCCCGCAGAATCACATGCGGAGCGCCACCCGGATTTGACGGACCCGGGGTCAATAGATTAGCCACCCGCGCGGGCGTGATGACATCTTGATATGCCTTGGCTATTATCTTCGGACCGTCATAGATAACCACAGTTTTATCGAAGGCTAATTCAATCCGATCATCCGCCATCGTATAAAAATGGGCATCGATTTCATTATCATCGGCATCGAATGTCTTAAAATCCCAACCGCCTTTCATCGGTGTTGGGAACGACTCAGGAAATTCCAGGCGCAGGATGCTCTCAAAATATTCAATCGGATTGACGTTAACGGGGATGGGCTCAAATATCTTAATTTCCTGAACATCTCGGGTTTCACGCACCCAGGGCACAAATGCGGTGCATACCCCATCGTTGACAAAATCCTGGATCAAGTCGCCGATAATTGTTTCACCGGCCTGCTCGTTGAAAAGCTGGAAATCCAATAATGTGTCGACCTTCTCACCGCGCTTGTCGTCCTTGTCGGTTACTGCGACGGCCTGGACAACCGGGCGCTGAGACATCACGGCGTTATGAAGGGTGTCCTGGGTCCGGTAGGATTGCTCTGCCATATCGGGCACCGCCGCGTCAGAAGCATCTGGCCACGGCCAATCCTTCGGACCATCGCGCCACATCCGCAACTTCGCATACCTTTGCAAACGATCGCCAATATCGCCGTCTGCGTCCTCACAGTCCTTGTCGAAAAACCCAACAACTCGATTGGCTATCTGGGCGGCTGAGTCAATCCGGACGGATTTACGGCGCCGGCGGCGAGATACACGCGGTTCGTCAAATTCTGTTGCGAGGGTCATCAATTACCTCCTTTAACGGCCGCGCGCCAATAATCCCGAGGGGCGCCTCATTGGCAAATTTCAGTAAAGATTCGATCCGGTTCTTTGGTTGGCTGGTTTGAGGGTTTCGATATTCTTCCTCGCGCGCTTGAGTCCTGATAATCTTCTGCCAGATTTTCATTAAGTCAGGATCATCACAATCTTTGCAGAGCGTGACCCCCGCGTGCGATCCATCTGTTAGAAGGAGAAAACATCGCACCGCGTCGTCCGTGGGAGGGCCGGCAACCGACATCTCGCGCGCCCGCTTGTGATCCGACGGGAATCTCTCGATGGCCTCGAACACCTCTTTATCGCAATTGGTGCAACACCCGTTTAGCTTATACATCCGGGGGGCTCCATTCCTGGTATTGCTTCGCCAATTTAACGGCCCCGGTCTTCCAAACCTTGGCCGCCTTGTCATGCAGCACATTACGGGCCGCAATGTATTCGTGAATTTTCCCGGCGCATTTCTCACAGTAATGGCCCGGCGTGATGTTGCCTATTTTCTCGTGTTTGGCATCTATCTCGGGCGTGGAACATCCATCGCAAATAATTTGGATCGCCATTATTTAGGCTCCCTCATCCCGCCCTTGGTCGAGTTATTGAAATTGCGCTGGGCGGGCGTGTGACTCTTCACAATCTTGTCAAACGTCTCTCGCTTGCGTTCGGCAAAACTCCGCATCCTGCTTTGACGGGACGCGTCATCCTTTATCTTCTCGGCTTCCTCGAGAATGTGGATATCGTGCTCGGCCTCAAAATCGTCATCGGGTAGGGTCATAGCAACCTCCTAATTATTGCCCTTCTAACATAAAACTTGTTGCAGGTCTTAATATCCTCCGTGACGCTTTCCGGTTCTCGTTATTACAGGAGCGCCCTGTTGGAGCATAGAGAACGAAGGGTTGTTGTTCATTAGGTATTTTAAGAGAGTACAGTAGTCATCGTATTTTGCCTTCGCGACCTGCTTCTTATCCTTCTCGGCAGATCGTTTGTACTCATCCCATGCATACCGTTTCATCTGCAAAATTGTAGTAACGCATCGCGCATGAACATGGAACCGGGGCCGATGCGTCGCTGGATCTGGCTTGAGGTACTGGTTCAGCCGCGCGCGGCCAACAGAGCTATCGTCGGCGAGTTCGCACCGTAAGCCGGCTGTATCAAATTCGTTTTGCCAAGTAATTCCGCGTGTTGACGACGCTGGTGACGCTCCCATGTTTGGGTCCATAATTCGCATCACAGTGAAGAGGCTAAACTCCTTTTCAATCCGATCGACATATTCTCGAACGTCGACCGGGTCGCCCTCTATCTCTCCCTCGGCTATCTGCCACAGATCATCGCTCGGGTCGATTGTCACCCAAGAAAACATGTGAGGCTTACGGGGATGCGGGTCGAGCAAAAAGACTGTTGGCCAGGATGGCATGACATCAAATTCAGCGACATGATTATACTCGGCGATATCGTTGGACCCAGTGACCGGACAGAGGCCATTAACCGGCACAATGGGTTTGCCGAGCTTAAACGACCACCACGTTGACGTGTCGGTAAACTCTGGGTGAATCCTGGATGAAAACCTGATTGGCTGTCCACGGAGGCGCACAGCTTTGGTCTGCTCATCCCAGCGCGCCGCTTGGTCAATGACTTTTTGCTGATCGAGGAACTGATTGCTTGCTGTGTTCAACTCGAGCCATTCGACAAACGGGTTGTTTTGATCCTGACCCGGTTCATAGATTTCATCGTAAATCCAGTCGACGGATATAGCCGGATCATCGGGCCAAGTCATGGCTAAGAACAGCCGGCCCCCAACCTCCATAACGCGGCTTTCATGCTCGCGCCAGTGTGCAAACGGTGGGGCCTCATCGTGCAAGATATTATGGAAAGTGCCCGAGGCGAGAGTGTCGGCCGCCACGTCGTGCGAGACAAATTGAATGATGCTTTTCCCGAGTATTTCATCGGGAGAATCTGGGTTGCGACAGAGCACCGTCAGCGTGTGTGTCTTTTCCGACCACGACTTATCCCAGGACTCATCAATAAGACATGACTTGGGAATCCAACCCCAGTGGCCACGGGGGCCGCCTGGCTCATCAACGCCGTTCCATGACCACCATTGGAGCTTGGGTAACATGACCGCATACAAGACGGTTTTGAACGACACCAAATCGACCCGGTTTTGGATTGGGCCGCGGAACTTTTTCCGGAACTCATCGCGCAGGCAATCGGGGAATAGGCCGGTGGAAAGTCCGACAATCTCAACCAAGACGCTGGTAGTCTTGGAACTGCGGTTACCTCCGCCGGCCCCAATTATTTTAGCGTCACTGGTATGGATAATTCGCGCAACATCACTGGCCGGTTGATAGTAATGAATTTGGTTTTCTTGCCGCTCTGTTTTGCCGAGATCGATGACTTTTTCTGCAAGATTACACAATTCATCATCAGTCATCGTCGCGACGTTTGGAAGGGTGTCAGGCATCGATGCGGACCAATGACGCGCCACAGTCGGGGCAACCTTTTGGCGCCTTACCGCCGTCTGTTCGGGGACTTATCTGGTTCTGAAAAACGCCGTCTTGTACGGCCTCCACGCGGGTAACGGTATATTTGACAGCCTTACTTTTTGAACAAATCAGCTTGCATCCGTTATTCATTGGCCCGGCTCCGTCTCGGTGATATCAACGGCTTTGGCATCAATTGTTAAACTCCGACGCTTCATTTCTGCTGCCAACTCTGGCCCTAGCTCTATCATATTGAGCCGTTCCTGTCGGGTAATCGTTGTCGGCTCACCCTTCAAAAGCTGAATTATGTCCGTCGAGTCCTTCGCTAATTTCATCAGCTTGTCGGCCGGCATCAGATATAGAACGCTGTCGTCGATCATGCGCAAGGCGCGATAACGGCGATCCTCGGCTATTTCAATGACTTGATTTGTGGTTGGGGTGTAGTTCTCTGCGGCTGGAACATCACCGCTAAAAGCCGCGCTACGATGTTGAAGATCACGGATGACCGTTGGATGAATGCCGAGTTCATTGGCAAGTCTACGAATGGCTAAAACGTCTTGGTTTCTGCCTCGGGTCGAAACAACTGTTTCCCGTCTAGTTTGGCTTTCCAATTTCTGTTCTTCTCGGGCTTTTTGGTCGATACCGACGGAGCCGAGAACCGCTTCTTTGTGCTCAATATCCCCGTCTCTTTTTCGAGCACGACGGCGCGCCATATCATCCGCGTGACACTCCAGACACCTATATGTGCCGTTTGCCCTTATTCCAACATTTGGGAGGTTGCCGGCCATCAAGTGACCGTGTCGACATTCATCGGGCAAAATATAATTTGCGCGGCGTTTTGTGTGTGCCTTTTCTGGCGTAGGCTTTTTCATGGGTTCTCCGGCCATTGTGGCGCCGGTCCCATAATTTGCATATGATTGTGTCTTAGGTCAAGGTTGGCGCTCCCTCACGCTCGTTTATGCCGGTGTTGATTCGGTGTCTCTGATTTCATCTAAGGCCATAGCGACGGCAACTGCGCAAACGGTATCCCGCAACGTGTCATCGCTCGCGTTTGGGTATGCCTCAACAGCGGCTTGCGCCAGAAGATGCCCGGCATCGGTGACGGCCTTCATTTGGCTAAGCGTTACCATGCTTTAATCCTCCCTATTGACCGGCCGCGAATAGTGTGGATTGCAACCGTGCCCGAGCAAGGTTCGCCATATCCGCATCGATTTCGCAGCCGATATAATTTCGATCAGTAATTCCGCACGCATCGCCCGCTGCGGCTGACCCGGCAAACCAATCGCCGAGCAAGCCACCTTTTGGGCATGATGTGCGGGCTAAGATTTCCAGTAAAGCAACCGGCTTCTCTGTCGGGTGGATCGCCCGACCGTGCGCTGATCGCATGTAAATTACAGACCGCATGAGTCGGGGGCCGCCGTCCTCCGAAATATATTCGGATTTTTCTATATTTCCTGTGTGAGTTGGCCGGCGTTTCCGACGCGTAACCCTCGGCGCCGCATCGGGTGTTGTCTGCACGTCGTTATATACGTCAGACCATTTCGCATCATTTGGATAGAATTGCACAACATGTTCATGGACACGCTTGAAACGGTCGGCATGGAACGCTGAGCCATTATGCTTCTCCCATACTATGTCTTGGGCGTATCGCCATCCTGCAGCCGCGAATATGGCGCCAGTCGCCATAAAAAACCGCATAGACCCGAATACCCACATCGAGCCTGTAGGCTTGAGCGCCGCAAGCGCGCCCTCGAGCCAGCCATCGACGCGGCGATCCCATGCAAGCGAAGTATCGCCATAGGGCGGGTCCGCCAGGATCATGTCATATGGTCCGTGCTGGGGCATGATTTCCCGGCTATCTCCTGTGAATAATTCGGTTTTCATCGGTAGCGTTTATCGCTCATTATCGCTTCAACGTGATGAGCGCAATTTCGCCCATCGCTTCCAGCCACTCTTTGACCTCGGCATCTCCCATCAAAGATTTGAACGCTTCCAAGTCTCGGATGTCACCGTTCGGCGACATGAACTCGTCGGCATGAATGACGGCACTGCCGAGCTTCGCCAACAGTGCGGGGCTTGGTGTTAATGGGTCCATCATCATTCCTCGTTATTGC
>JAJFIJ010000193.1 GCA_021775105.1 Rhodospirillales bacterium
TCTCAAGTTCGGTTTGTTGCGCAGAAGGTTTTTTTAACATATCCCATTGAATCAAAAGTCCCCGCCAATGGCGAGGACTTTGTCAACGGTCTGAGGCGGCCCCAACGGGCCGCCTTTTTTTTGTTGGGCGGCGTATCGTTGAGGCAAGTCAATGCAATCGCTCCAATATCTCTTATGACTTACTCATCTATCTCATGCGAATTCAAATTACTGAGTTCGATCATCACCGCCATCGCCCTGCAAAACTTGTAATCTTCGAATCCTATCTTGGCGTTCAATACGATCTATTACATTGGACTTTATAGCTCGTCTATCTGTTTTCGTACTACCTTTTAATGTCGCTATGGCCTCACCTACAATCTGCTTCAATTTTTTTTCTACGGGTGGCTTATGCCCACCCAAATAATAGAGTTCTGCCACTTTTCTAGCTGAGCATTCGAGCAGAAAATCGCTGTTTTCAAGCTTATCTATTAATTCCACAATCGAATTTGTCCAACCGGAGAGACGGAGATCCGCAATTAATGTATGACGAAAAAATGTGACAATCATTGGTTCAATTGCGTCGTCAGTCACCAAGCTACTCAATTGCTTTTCAAGCTTCTCTGTTCCTAAGTTCCACATTACTAATCCGGCAATTCCTTTCGGCAAATCCAACGAAATTTCCCGTGCTACTCTTGCCTCAGAGTAATGCATAGGCATCTGAACATTATATCTTATCCCATTTAAAATTAAATATCGGTCCCGAGCTAGAGTGGGTACCCAAAATAGCGACTGCATTGTAAGAGTGGCCCAGCCGCTGAGAATTCGTGACAAATTATCTCGTTTTAGTTGATCTGGTATCATTTCCAAATTCTTTAAGATTCCCGAATAGAGAATTAGACCAACCGTCCATCTGTGCCCAATATGATCCATCTTTGGTCTATATGCCGCTTGCCTATTTCCCATGTTGCGGGGCAATTCAGCCTCTAGCACTTCGTCTCTCTCGGCAGTATTGAGAGGGGGGGCTTCTATTTGTTTTTCAAAATCTTCAAACAGGTTTTCTTTGGAATCTTGTGACGGCAGTTCAAGTGTTTCCATTTTTGTTGGATCAGGTGTCCATTCCGTCACCTTACAAAGCTCTGCATTCATGCGCTCAAACCTATCCGACATCATTTCTAGGAGCGAGCTATCTGTCCGGACCAGCCCAGCATAATACTGAATATCGTTAATGAATGACAAATAGCGTGATTCATCCAGTACCCAACTTTTAAACTCATCGTTGAACCGCATTCTAGAAGCTACAAAGAATTCATGAAATGCCCCATATCTGAAACACAACTGTCCTTCGGTTTTACTCGCCAATATTCGGACATCTGAAAACATTTTGACAATTTTTGAGACATCTGCGAGCAACCCATATTCGTCTAAGAAAGATTGTATGACATGCCGAACTTCTGTCTCCGGCAATATGCTCTTATCATTTCTCGCCATGTATTCTGCCAAATAAGCGAGAATGTGGACCTTTCCATGAAAATCCAACTTTCCCCTAAAGGCCTCAGTGATGGACTGTTTCTCAAGAACGTGCTCAATAAATTGTTCAATTAATGTCGCCCGATTTATCGGCTTGAAATCAGGCTCACTTTCATAGATCGAAAGTAATATTGTACTAGTTACCGCTGTCGGGGCGATCTGCATGCTTCGTATTTCTTTAACTAAACGATTTAAGACTTCTTCCGTATCAACGAGTCCACTAGGATTCCATTTTTCCACAAGAGCTCGAATGTCTTTTCTCTTAAATGCCTCAATGTATAGATGTTGAAAAACAACCGATATGTCTGTCGTCACCGCAACGTCAGACCCAAATGCCGCAACTAGTTCATTGGCAGGATCTGTCAGTGACGCAAATAGATATCTTGCGCGAGGGTTTCGTGAAACAAATCCAGACAAAAGATTCATTCGAACTCGATCAGAGAAATTGACGTCATCAAACAAAAGAACTAAAAGACCCTCCTCCAGTAAATTTGAGAGTTTGAAACCATCCAAATCACATGGTAGACCCGCTCTCACAGCACGTTCAATAGAGTTAGTTCCAGGTCTTATTTCAGAAAACTCGACAACAATTGGTAGTTGAATTGACGAAATATGCTCAGCAGAACGCTCCATCAAGATTAGCGAAATCTGCTGCAATAGAGTTGTTTTCCCGGTCTCTTGTTGACCGTGCAAAATATAATTTGTCCTATCTGCTACGATCTCGGAAATACTTATGGATTTCTCTCGAGATTCTGGCACGCTATCTGCGTCGCCACCACTTATCTTTGTACGCAGATGCATAGGAGGGGGAACAAACACCTCACAGAGAGATTTATCAGATATCCCATCATCATATGTTTTTGCAGCAATGGGTTGCAGTACTTCTTTGATCCAATTTTGCAGTACATGACGATCCACCTGCTCGTCAAGATCATACCAATATTTTTCCGAATCCGGCGACGAATACCAAACTCCATCTTTTCCAATTTTATTGACACCTTTATCGAAGACTTTTCTGTCGTCATAGTACGAGCGCATATGCACTGATGCATGCCCGTCTTTGGCCTCCAATCTAAGCAGCGAATAACCGATATATCGGTTTCTCCCACTGAAGAGTGCTCCTGATTGGTTTTCTACACACTGTCCCTTTAAGTTAGATATGTGTGCTGGCCTAGGGTCATGCATATGACCAAACAATTGCACCCAAAGTTCTCCGTTCAGGCCAGATACCGAATTCAAGATATCACACTCACAAAATTCGGTGAGCCAGTTCGTGGGGTGATGAGAAACAAAAACTCTCAAGTGATCCGCGTTACAGTAGTCCATAGCTTTAACCACCGCTGCCTCAGGAAATAGCAAACGTCGCTCATCACCACCTATACAGCCTGTTCCCCCTCCACTGAACCATGCCGTATTCATAGATATGACGTCTACTGGCAGGCCATCAACGCTCTCCACCGTAATAAGTTCATCATGAAACAATGGTTTGGGCTTCCCCAGACCTCCTTGAAGCAATCTAAACCCAGAAAATCTTTCCCCGACAAAATTTTCGATTTCTCCGCTCAAATAGGCAGCATTCAAAGCCTTTCTATCACAGTACCTGTTCGCTAGTTCCATATGTAGAGTCGTTGATTGCAAAACTTCGCTTTGATGAAGATCATGGTTCCCAGGACACAAGAAAATTCTAGATTCACCACACCCGGTTATCTCGGATAATTCCCCAATCAGGTCATCAAAGAAATAAAGATAAATTTCTTCCTCATCAGCCCCCTGAACAAGATCTCCAGAAAATATGACCATATCTGGCCTTAATTTTCCTACACAGATCTCTCTTATATCAGATTTTAAGGCCTCCAAGACCACTCGTTGATCATAGGCATTATTTTTCCGTGTAAAATGTAAATCGCTCAGATGCAGGATGTTGATATTGTTTGACATAGTTCAGCTCAAATAACTCTATCTATATTTAGATCACTGATCGAATTTTAGTTGATGATAGAATTATGGCGACCCAATACTATTCGCACAATGGTCGAATTTTTGTTTTTATTATTTATTTTTTAGAGCGATGCTAAAAACATTATGAATGGCGTACTTCGGGCCGTTTTTTTTGTTGGGCGGCTTATCGTTGAGGCAAGTCAATGCAATCGTTCCAATCGTGTATCTAAGATATTTTATTGTCAAACGCACAACGATTGGACCGCCATGTCACACGTACCTCATGAACTTGTTGAAGAGTTTCCCGCCGATAAGGACAAAATCCACGCACTCACCCAGACAGACGGTCACTTTATCAAGCTGGCCGACGACTACCAAAAGGTGAACCGGGAAATTCACATGATTGAGACGAAGATACACCCCGCTGACGACGGCTACGAAAAGCAGCTTCGCCGTCAGCGACTGGCCTTAAAGGATCAAATCAGCATTTACCTGAAATAACCGGAGTTGATCGAATATTTCAGGTTTCCGGTCGTCGTCGACCGGGCCGGCACTGGCGATAGCTCTATCCCCGCCACTGCATTTTGATCATATCCGCCGCCTTTTCGGCGATCATGATGGTCGGGGCGTTGGTGTTGCCGGACGTCAGCCGAGGCATGATTGAAGCGTCGGCAACACGCAGCCCCTGCAAGCCGTGAACACGCAGATGATCGTCAACTACAGCCCCGGCATTGGGGTCTGAGCCCATGGTGCAGGTGCTGACCGGATGATACATGGTTGCCCCCGTGCGGCGCGCATGATCAAGCAACGCTTCATCCGTATCACATGCTTGCCCCGGAACTGTCTCCTCTTCCAGATAGGGGGTCAACGCTGGCGTCTTCATCAGGTCCCGGGCGATCCGCATACCGGCGATGTGAATCTCACGGTCCAGAGAATTACTGAAAAAATTTGGCCGGATTTTTGGGGCTGCGAACGGATCTGCTGAACCGATATGGATGGACCCACGGCTTTCCGGGCGCAACTGACAGGGCGCGATGGTCAGGCCGGGGAAACGATCGAACTCGCGTTTTTTCGGGTCGGCAAAACTGGCATGGGCGACGTGATACTGGATATCAGGCATCTCAAGGCCTTCTCGTGACCGGACGAAGCCGCAGACGATCCCTGCCGACATGGTCAATGCGCCGGTCCTGAACAGGGCAAATTTCAGAGCCTCTCCCAACAAAGGCAGCCCTCTTGTCTTTTCATTCAGCGTGATCGGTCGGTTAACCCGCCATTGCAATCTTGAAACGTAATGATCCTGATAGTTCTCACCAACGCCGGCCAGCTCATGGACGGGTTCAATACCGATTGATTTGAGAAGATCGGGCTGACCGATACCGGAAAGTTCCAGCAACTGTGGCGATTGCACGGCCCCTGCGGACAGAATCACTTCGCGTCTGGCAGTCGCCTGCTTTTCTGCTGCTCCGCCGTGACGGTAAGTGATGCCGACGGCACGAGTACCTTCAAAGACAATGCCGGAGGCCTGAGCATGAATTTCAACATGCAGGTTGGAACGATGCCGGACCGGGTCAAGAAAAGCCTTCTTGGTGCTGTGACGGCGGCCATTTTTCTGGGTTAGCTGAAAATAGGCAAATCCTTCCTGTGATGCGCCATTGTAATCAGGATTGGACGGGTAACCTATTTCTGTACCGGCCTGAATGACCTGATCCAGCAATTCATAGGTTTCGGTAAGGTCCGCCACATTCAAGGGTCCGCCGGTGGCGCGATATTGATCTGCCCCGGTTTCGCGATTTTCCGATTTCCTGAAATAGGGCAGGACATCGTCGTAGGACCACCCCCGGTTACCCAATTGCGCCCAGCCATCATAATCGCGGGCATTGCCCCTGACATAGACCATGCCGTTGATCGAGCTTGACCCCCCCAGAACCTTGCCCCTGGGAATGGGAATGGGGCGATTATAGGTCGCTTCCTCCGGTTCTGTATCAAACAGCCAGTTGAGTTTGGGGTTGAGCATCGTTTTGACATAACCAACAGGAATGTGAATCCACGGGTTATTGTCATTACCTCCAGCCTCAAGCAAAAGAACGGTAACATCAGAGTCTTCACTCAACCGGTTGGCAAGCACGCATCCCGCCGACCCTGCGCCAACGACAATGTAATCATAAGTATTCATGTTTGTTGTGCCCCCGTTCCCCAATCTACTCATGTTAACGAGATTTTCGGGTAACTCCCAAGTGGAAATTGGTAACCTGAGATGCTTATATTGCCCATTGACCATTAAGGCTGCTGGAGATTTCCAATATGTGCCGCTGGATTGCCTATTCCGGACCCCCCATCTATCTGGAACAACTGATGGTGCGCCCGGAAAATTCATTGATCGAACAGAGCCGCGATGCGCATAAATCAAAAAGCGCCATCAATGCCGACGGATTTGGTATTGGCTGGTATGATTCGCAGCCACAACCCGGATTGTTTCGTGATGTTTACCCGGCCTGGAATGACGAAAACCTTCTGAACGTCTGCCAGCAAATCAAGGCGCGGCTGTTTTTCGGTCATGTTCGTGCATCTACAGGTTCGGCGATCAACCGGGCCAACTGCCACCCGTTTCGCCACAATGGTCATTTGTTCATGCATAACGGACAGATTGGCGGATTTGACAAACTCCGCCGCGATCTCGCGATGTCCATCCGGCCGGAATTCTATTCACGGCTTCAGGGCACGACCGACAGCGAGATACTGTTTTTCCTCGCCATGGGGAACGGGCTGACAGACGACCCCGAGCGGGCTCTTGCCTTGACCATCGGGCAAATTCTGGACGTCATGGCGGCACACAACATTACCGAAGCCTTACGCATCACAGCAGCCCTGAGTGACGGCCGGAACATCCTCGCCATCCGCTACGCAAATGATGATTTTCCACCCAGTCTTTTCTACGGAACCGAAATCCAGTCAGATACAGGGGCAGATTTGCCGACAGACAAAAATCGGGCCTGCCTGATCCTGTCCGAGCCGCTGGATGAGATCGCCGGGTCCTGGGCTCAGGTTCCACCCTCCAGCTTGCTGTTGGCGCGTGACGGACATGTTGAGGTCAAACCTTTCAGCCCATTGCATTAAATCGCGGTTGGCGCTTGCCGAGGGAGTCTCGGCAAGGGTAATCTTCCCTCGTGCAAGAGCCATTGAAACAGATGCTGCAAAATCTTGACCCGCTGATCGCCCTTGTGATCGCGGTGGTGATGGCTGTGCTGGCGCTGGTGTTCATAGTCAGCTGGTCAACACAACGCCGCCGGGCCGAGGCGGCCAATGCAGAAGTCGCGCGCCTTCAGGCTGTTGCGACAAAGGGTAAGGAAATCCTCGCCGCCGCTCCGGATGGCCTGTTCCTCTGGGATCATGTTCTCGGCGGCATTACCGTATCGCGACGTCTGGCCGTCCTGCTTAATCTTGAAGCTGGCACCCATTCACGGTTCGATGATATCCGCAATCGTTTCGAAGGCGATTCTTTGAAAGCCCTGGAGCGCGGGTGTTCAGCGCTTCGCGGCAAGGGCACACCATTTGATCTGGTCTTGAAATCCCATGACCGGCTGCTTCAGGCTATCGGTCAGCGTGCCGAAACGGAAAAAGGCGACTCGCTGGCAGATCTGGTCTGGATGCGCGATGTCAGCGGTCTGGTCTCGGGGGACGTCGACGTCAAACCTGAACCTGCCACCGCAAACACCTCGGGTCATGACGACCGCCACCTGACGGCTTTGCTGGACGCCATACCGATACCGATCTGGTTGCGGGACTCGAAACTCAATCTGGCATTCGCCAATTTCGCCGCTGCGGATATTGCCGACCACTCAACCGATCTTGCCAAACGGGCAAAGGAAATCAGCGCCCCCGTCGCAGAACGCCGTCTGATCGATCAGGACGGTACAGCTGCCCTGATCGAGATTAATGAAATTCCGCTGGATTCCATTGGCGGCGGCACTTTGGGGTACGCCATCGACCGGACCGGTGAACAGGCGGGCCAATCGAAGCCCCTGTCGATTACCGAGGGCGGCAGGACCGGTTCCGAGCCGGCGGCCGTACCGGCGCCGGTTCACGATAGCGTTCTTGATGATCTGCCAACCGCCATCGCACTTTTCGCCAAAGACACGCGACTTGAATATTTCAATAACGCCTATACCCGGCTCTGGGGTCTTGAACGGGACTGGTTGCGGGGCGGACCGGACATGAGCGAGCTTCTGGAAAAACTGCGTGAAGAGCGGTGCCTGCCGGAAGTTGCTGATTTTCGCGTATTCAAGGAGCAGGAAATTGCCAAATTCCGTGCACTGGGTGAAGCTGTCAGCGAGATGATGCATTTGCCTGACGGGCGCTCCATCCGTCACCGCATTGCGCCTTACGGTGATGGCGGACTGGCCCATACATTTGAAGATCAGTCGGAACGCCTTGATCTGCAACGGTCGTATAAAGAGCTCGGTGCCGTGCAGATGGAAACGCTGGATAATCTGCATGAAGGTGTCGCGGTTTTCGGCAGCGATGGCCTCCTGAAGCTGTTTAACCCGGTCTACGCCCAACTTTGGGAACTGCATGAAAGCGACCTCAGTGAACACCCCCATCTGACAGACGTTCTCGATAAATCGCGTCATTTGATTCCACCGCCGAGGGGTTCAGAAAGCTGGACCGATGAGGACTGGAATGCCCGCAAGGCCCTGGTTTCAGCGCGGCTGCTGAGTCGCGCTCAAAGTGATGGGCAGATTCGTCTGAGCAACAAGACGGTTATTGAATATGCCAACGTGCCGCTGCCGGATGGTGCCGTCCTGTTATCCTATATCGATATCACCGACAGCGCCCTGATCGAACAGGCGCTGCGCGAACGGGCGCAGGCGCTTGAAGACGCCAACCAGATGAAATCCGAATTTATCGCCGATGTGTCGCGGGAAATTCGCACGCCGCTGAATACGGTTATCGGTTTTGCCGATATGCTGGGGCAGGAATACTTCGGCCAGTTGAACCCGCGCCAGGGCGAATATGCGCAGGGGATTGCCGGCACATCTCGAAACCTGATGAGTGTGGTCGGCGACATTCTCGATCTGGCGACTATGGATGCCGGTCAGATGGATCTCAACATGGACAGTGTCGATATCCATGGCCTGCTGGTTTCCGCCCTTCATCTGGTCGAAGACCGGGCCAAACGCAAGGACATCAAGGTCACCTTTGAATGCCCACCGGAAATTGGCTGGGTTATCGCCGATAACGAACGCCTCAAGCAGATCATTTACAAACTGCTGGCAAATGCCATTACCTATACCCCGCCACATGGTTCGGTCACACTGAAAGGCGAGCGGACAAAGTCGGATGTTGCGCTGACCGTCAGTGATTCCGGTGTCGGCATCCCGCAGGATGACAAGGAACGTATTTTCACCGCCTTCGACAAGGGCAGTGCCGATGCGCCGGCCAACGGTTCGGATTCCGGAGAACGGCAGCGTGGCGTCGGCCTTGGGCTGACCATCGTTAAACGGTTTATCGAACGCCACGGTGGTCGTGTCGAGGTGCGCTCTCAGCTGGGTCGCGGCACGACGGTCATCTGTCATCTGCCTGGCGATATTCCCGATAAGCAGATTGGTGCAGCCATCACCAAATTACAGGTCGATCAGTTTCCCACAGAAGAGGCTGACAGCCCCAAAACTTAGTCGTTTCAGTTTGGTCACTGTCCAGTTCACGGGCAACGTGATTTTGGATATGTCGCGACATAGCGTACACTGCTGTATTGATATTTCCGCTAGTAGCTGGGGGATAAGCAAATGCTGGAATTTCATTCAGGACTCAGTAGTGCCGTAAATTCAGAATCTGCTATGCGCGAATGCATTGAACATGCCTTTGACGGCGGGTCGTCCGAAGGCTGCAGCCTTCTCGTTATTCATTCAACTGTTGGGCACAATCTCCAGCAAACATTGGCGACGGCCCGGGAGATTTGCCCGGATGCCGAGATTGTTGGCTGTACAGGAAGTGGCGTGATTGGTCGCGAAGGCGTCAGCGAAAGCATGCGCTCAATGGCTATAATGGCGACGACGGGAGATGAATGCCGCGCTGTATCTGTCAACGGGCTGGATGGCCAAAATTCGGTGGAGCTAGGCGAAGCCGCCGCGCTGGAACTCAAGTCAAAACGGGATGGGATCAATATGATCTATGTCCTGACAGCAGGTCTGGATGTTTCCGGGGATCATTTGATTGAAGGCATAGAGCGGGTCTTCGGGCCGGATATGCCGTTATTCGGCGCAACGGCGGCTGATAACGGCAAAGCCAAGGGAACCTTCCAGTTTCATAACGATCAGATCATGGATTCCGGCGTTGTTCTTGTCGGCTTTGCCGACCCCGGACTGGAAATTGTCATGGGTATTCATCATGGCTCCGTACCGCTCGACGGCATGACTTTTGTTGTCACCAAATCCGCCAACAACCAGATCATTGAACTGGACGGAGAACCGGCCTGGCCCGCTCTTCTCAATCGCGTCGGATTACCGCCAGACGCTGAAATTTCCGAAACGTTACCGATTACCGGTCTCGGTGTGACCCTCAACGAAGAAGATACAGCACTATATGATAATCCGCAGATATTGCGGGTTCCGATCAAGCTTGATGATGACCGCCAGAGCTTCTATCTGCCGGCCTCATGCGATGAAGGCACCACCCTGACCCTGATGCAGCGTGATGAGCAGTATATTTTTGACGGGCTTGACCGATTGATGGAACGGATGACTGCAGAAATGAATGATCGAGTGCCGGTAGCCGTTTTCCATGCTGATTGCATGGCACGTGGGCGCCTGATGTTTAACCGGGTACTCAAAGACGAGATCATCGCCAGAATGCAACACCCGCTTTGTGGTGACAGTAATGTTCCCTGGCTTGGCGTTTACGGATTCAGCGAATATTGCCGGATCGGCAAACAGAACAGATTCCACAGTTACACAACTTCTCTGTTTTCGATCGTTCGCAAGCATGCCACATGATGGCGTCTCACCTGTGATGTAAAATTGGTGAAATGACCGAATCCAACGATACCCGCAGCTACGAAGAACTGGCTGAAATATGTCAGAAGCTGGAGGCTGAAGCAGGTCGACAACTTATCCTGCAACGTGACCTCATTCGCGCCAAGGATGGTATCGATGCCGAGTTAATGCGCTTTCGCGCGTTTCAGGACTACACTGCCAACACACTGGGTACCGATAGCGAAGAGCAGTTTTTTTCCCTGACGCTGGAAGCGATCATTGCCGCGTTTGAATACGAAGTCGCATTATTTTTACTGGTATCTTCTGAAAACAGCACCCTTGAGGTCGTCGGCAATTTCGGCCTGGACACTGCACCCGATAACCTGACGTTCGAGCCCAACTGGTTCATCACCGACGAGGTGTTGTTCGCCGAAAATGACCACACGATCATTCAGGCATGGGCGGACCTGGAACTAAGCCAGATCATTATCTGTCCAATATTTGATCAGGCCGAAATTTTCGCTGGGGCTGTACTGGCTGGAATTACCCGTTCGGGGACCGATTTTTTTGACCCCATTGTTGCTGAACAGATATCCGCGTTTGGCGTCATGGTTCGACAGGCGGGGGCAATCTGGCGAAACCGTCAATTGACCCTTGAAGTCATCGGGAAAAACAGACAGCTGGAAATTGAATTTGGGCAACAGCTGATTTTGCAACGCGATCTGGTCGGTGCCAAAGACCAGATTGATGCTGAACTCATGCGGTTCAAGGCTATTCAGGCATATACTGCAAAAGCGCTGACGATGGAGTCAGAAACCGAATTTTTTACCCATACGCTGGAATCTCTCGCTGAGGCTTTTGAGTTCGAAGTCGCCCTGTTATTGCGTCTGGATGAAAAGGGCGCATTTCTGACCATCTCCGGTGAATTCGGGTTCTCCGAAATTTCCGGCAATCTCGCCTACTCAGAAAACTGGTTTGCCGGGCGCGAAAGCATGATTTTTGACGCTCGGTCCGAGATGCTTATCGCATGGAAAGAACTGGCGCTGAATCAGGTGATGGTCTGCCCGTTTCTTAACAAAGACGATGGTCTGGAAGGCCTGATTCTTGGCGGTATTACGGCAGACAGCGCGGACTACTATAACCCGATATCCGAAGAGCAAAGCCCGGCTTTCTCGGTCATGGCGCGCCAAGCGGGCGCGTTGCTGATCAATCGCGAACTTAACGGAGAAATCATCCGGAAAAACATGCGGCTTGCTAGCCTGACGGATTCTTACAGCCGGTTCGTACCGTTTGAATTTCTCGATCTTCTTGGACGGTCCAGTATTGAAGAGATTGATGCCGGGGATAATGCCTCTCTGGAAGTAAGTGTCTTGTTCCTGGATATTCGCGGATTCACCGCCATGACGGAGCGCATGGGCCCCGCCGATACATTCATCTGGCTGAATGAATTTCTGCAACAAATGGAGCCCCTGATCTCGGCCGAAAAGGGTTTCATTAATCAGTATCAGGGTGATGCGATTATGGCATTGTTTCCTGGACCTGCCGATGCCGTTCTCAGGTGCGCAACGCAAATGATCATCGCCACCGAAACCTACAACAAAAAGCAAACTGAGCTTGGTGACAGCGCTGTTCGGTTCGGTATTGGCATTAATTCGGGGCACCTTATTCTCGGTGCGATTGGTGGTGAAAACCGGTTGGAATCAAACGTCGTTGGAGATACGGCAAATTTAGCGTCACGGATAGAAGGCTTAACCAAGATCTATGGCGTACCCGCAATCTTTACCGAATTCACACAATCTCGGGTTAACCGGCTCAGAGGGTTTCTGCACCGCGAACTTGATCGTGTCATTGTTAAAGGCCGGAAGGGAACGCTCAGTATATTCGAACTACTTGCGCCCGCTGACAATCCGGTTGTTCGCCAAAAAATGGGCTCCCTAACGATATTCAGTGGTGCGCTCAGTGCCTATCGTGCGGGCAAGTTTGCCGACGCCATGAATAAATTTCAAAAATGCATCGAAATTTGCCCTGAAGACGGTACTGCGGCACTGTTTATCGACCGTTGCCAGCACTACATTGATTCGCCGCCTGGCGGCGAATGGGAAGGCATTTCGGTTATTGGTGAAAAATGAAGCGGCGACTCGACCGGGCGGAAAACTTCAGTCGAACAAGGCGTCAATATCGGCCTGATCCAGGGTGATCGATTCTGTTTCTTCCTTGACGCCGTAATCACCGTTGATAATCGCGCTGGCGCGATCAAGGATTTCCTGAAGCTCACGGGAAATCCCGGCGACCGTTTCACGTAGCAGATCGTTGTTGTCCGTCTTGATCACCGACTCGATGTCAATGATCGCCTGGGCTATTTTCTGATCTGCTTCCGCCAGTGTTTCATCGAAAGGAATCCGGTGCTCTTCATCAGCATTTTCATAAGCCTGAATGGCAAGTTCCTTATCGGAGAATGTGGAATCCATAAAATGTTCGGTGTAAGTTTTGGGTTCCCACTCTTTGGCTTCGTCCAGCATGTCCGGCATGTCCGGAATCAGATCAAGCAACATCACCAGCTCGTTGTAGTGATTAAGATAGTCAGTCGCCAGCAACGTCGTTTCGTTGATATTGGTGCCCTTCACCAGCTTCTGGTAGGTGCGGGTCATCTTGATCACAGGCTCAGCCATACATCGCCGTCCAACAGTTCCTTTGCGCGTCCGGTCATCGCCGGATTGCCGTCTCAACCTAACATTTCACTCCGGAAAATCAAATTGCCGGGATGCCTGATCAACGGTTGTCCATAATTTGATCAAGCGCCGCCATGAACCGCATAATTTCGCCTTCCGTATTGTAATAATGAACAGAAGCACGGACGACGCTGTCCAGCCCGCGTTCGTCCATATCCAGACGGGTAGAAAACCGGGTTGAATGGGTGACATTGATTTTTTTTCTGGCCATTTCAGCCCTGATCTCGTCCGGGCCAAAACCGTCCCCCGTAAAAGTGACAATCCCGCATGTCTCTCGACCGATATCACGAACCGTTACACCATTTCTGGCGCTCAACTGGGCACGGAACGACGACGCCAACTGCATAACACGGGCGTAGGAGTTCTCGAGGCCCCAGCCAAGCGCGTAATCAAGGGCAACACCAAGACCGATTTTGCCCGCAACATAGTCTTCCCAGTTCTCGAACCGTCTGGCATCGACCCGGATTTTGTAGGTATCATGGCTGGTCCAGGTGGCGGCATGATTATCGAGCATTAACGGCTCGAACCGCTCGAACATGGCCGGGCGTATGTAAAGGAACCCGGTTCCCCGTGGCCCGCGCAGGTATTTACGCCCGGTCACCGTCAGCATGTCGCAACCGATTTCCTGAACATCGACCGGCATCTGACCTACTGATTGACAGGCATCCAGCAGATAGGGAATGCCCGCCCGGTTGGCAATCCGGCCAACCCCGATGGCCGGGTTAACCAGCCCACCGTTGGTCGGCACATGGGTGATGGTGATCAGTTTGACCCGGTCATCGATCATGTTTTCCAGAGCGCTCAGGGACAATTGTCCGGTCTCATCGTTGGGAACGGCGTCAATAACAATGCCCTTACGTTTGGCAATTTGCAGGTAGGCGATATAATTACTGCCGTATTCGGCCTGAGCCGTGAGAATCCGGTCTCCGGGTCTGAATGTTTCGGCAATGCCGTAAAAGGCCGCGCACCAGGCGACAGTGGCATTTTCGACAACGGCGATTTCTTCGGGCGAACAATTGACCATTTCCGCTGCCGCCGTGTAGGCCCGCTCCTGCAACCCAATGGTCTGGTCGGCAGCCTCATAACCGCCAATCGCCGCTTCCAGGTCGATATGATCCTTGAGCGCATCAATAACACAGCCCGGCATCAGGGCGGCACCTGCGTTATTGAAATGGATTTGATTGTCGGCACCGGGCGTATCGGTGCGGGCCTTGTCGATATCAAACATAAAACGGGTTTCCCTTGATCGGTGGCGTATTTGTTCGGACCTTATACTTAAAAAATTTCAGGCGCGCAATTTGTATATACAATTGATGTTACAAACCCTGCACTTGCAGGCCTATGGCGAGACAGATACAACCGCTTTATGACTGATGCCCCTACGCCGCACGCTATTCTGGAGCTTGTTGACGAGACCGCGACTGAAGTGCTGGCCGAACGGCTTTCAGGGATGTGTGGTCGCCGCGATATGCTGGCCCTGAAGGGTAATCTGGGCGTCGGGAAAACAGTATTTGCCCGCGCTTTTGTGCGCCACCGGACCTCCGCTGATGAAGAAGTGCCGAGCCCGACCTTCACCCTATTGCAGGTTTACGAAACATCGTCCGATTCGATCTATCACTTTGACCTCTATCGCCTGAAATCTGCAGATGAAATCATCGAGCTGGGGTTTGAAGACGCGCTTGATGACGGAACCACACTGGTCGAATGGCCGGACCGGCTGGGTCCATACCTGCCTCGCGACCGGTTGGAAGTGGAACTTCTACAGGGGCCTTCGGACGGTTCCCGCCGCGCCCGGTTGACGGGATACGGCTACTGGCAGGCACGCATGACCGATGCCTTTCTTGATGGCAAAATACATGCCTGACCGCGATAATCAGATTGAAGCGTTTCTGAAGAGTTGCGGATGGCAACAGGCCGATCGCAGCATCCTCGCTGATGATGCATCTGCACGCCGTTATCTGCGTCTGACCGACGGCGACCGGCGCTCTATCCTGATGGATGCACCACCGGCTGAAATGAGCGTAATGCCCTTCCTTCGTATTGCCCGGTATCTGACCCGGCTGGGCTTCAGCGCACCTGAAATTATCGCTGAAGACCCGATCCTTGGGCTGGTATTGATGGAAGATTTTGGCGACGACACCTATAATCGGGTTTTGCAATCAAACCTTGAGCAGGAAACAGAACTTTATGCCCTTGCTGTTGATGCGATAAGCTCGCTTCATCGACTCCCCGAAGAAACGACTATTTTGCCCGGAATTGTGGATTACAGTGAAAATATCCTGCTCGAAGAAGTTTCAAGATTTTTGCTGTGGTTTGTTCCAGCCACGATGGGGGAGGCGCTGACGCCAACATCGTCAGATGAATTCCGCACGCTTTGGGCGGATGCCCTCAAACCGGTTTACAGCCAGCCGAGAACGCTGGTTCTTCGGGATTTCCACATCGACAACCTGATTTACCTTGAAAATCGCGACGGCGCCCGGCGCTGCGGTATGCTCGATTTTCAGGATGCGGTTGTCGGGGCCGGGGCTTATGACCTGATGTCACTGCTTGAAGACGCGCGCCGCGATATTGAGCAAAACCTTATAATCGATATGCGCCAGCGTTATTTCCAGAACATGAACATGGCTGCCGCTGAACGGGACGCCTTCGATACCGCTTATGCAATTCTCGGCGCGCAGCGCCACACCAAGATCATCGGACTGTTCACAAGGCTGTGCGTGCAAGATGCAAAACCTGCATATCTGGTGCATATTCCAAGGGTATGGAGATTGCTGGAACAGAGCCTTTGCCATCCGGCCCTGACAGATTTAAAAACATGGTTCGACATTCATATCCCTGAACACAATCGAGGAATCCCGCCTCAGCTTGCGGAAAAATACAAATGACCGTCAAATCCATAATCGCCCCTACTCAGGCCATGGTTCTTGCCGCCGGACTTGGGCTGCGCATGCGCCCAATTACCAACAAAACGCCAAAACCCCTGATCAAGGTCAATAAACGCACCTTGATCGACCATGCCCTCGACAGGTTGGTCGAAGGCGGTGTTACGGATGTCGTTGTCAACCTTCATTATTTCGGCGAGCAGATCGAACGTCACCTCGGTTTGCGCAATGACCTCAACATCGCTTATTCGTGGGAAGCAGAAGAGCGTCTGGAAACCGGTGGTGGCATCAAACAGGCGCTGAAACAATTGGGACCGGACCCGTTCTGGGTGGTTAACAGCGATTCCGTCTGGCTGAACGGGCCGACGGACACGATGCTCCGGATGCGCCAGATCTGGAATGAAGAATGTATGGACGGCCTGCTTTTACTGCACTCGACGGTCGATGCCTACGGATATAACGGCAAGGGTGACTTTAACGCTGATGCGGTGGGTAAACTTACACGCAAGCAGGAGAACGAGGTGACGCCATGGTTATATACCGGCATTCAGCTTCTTCACCCCCGACTTTTCAAAGGCGCACCTGACGGCCCATTTTCCCTGAACGTGCTGTATGATCAGGCGCTTGAAAACGAACGCCTGTACGGCATGGTCCATGACGGTGAGTGGTTCGAAGTCGGCACACCTGAAGGTTTGGGCCAGGTTGAAGAATATATGAAGTACCGCTACGCAGGTGTTAAACGCCGTTGAGGCAAGCCTTAAGCGAATGGAACCTTTCGCAACGGCATATTTGGGACTGAAACAAATATTCTTGGCGAGGGGGGAGGCAGACAGACGTGAGCAGAACCGCCGACCCCGCGATCTTTTCAATCCCCAGCCATTGCGCCTTTGTCGATACGCTGGCAACAGGCATCAGGGATCGTGTCGGTAACGATCCTGAAGCGTTGGCCGAAGTCCGGGTCCTGCTGCCAACCCGGCGCGCCTGCCGCAGCCTGCGCGAAGCTTTCCTGAGATCGAGCGGCGGCACACCAACCTTGCTGCCGCGCATGATTCCGCTTGGCGATGTTGATGAAGATGAGCTGATTATCGGTGGCGATTGGGGTTCAGATGAACCGTTGGCTTCAGACGGTGATTTCGCCATCCCGCCCGCCATGCCGGGAACCGCCCGGCAGCTCACACTGGCGCGCCTGATCATGGCCCGCGGTGATACATCTGCAGATCAGGCTGTCCATCTGGCCGCCGAACTGGCCCGCTTGCTCGATCAGATGCACACGGAACGCCACCCCTTCGATGATCTGAAAAGTCTGGTCCCTGAAGAATTTGCCGCGCATTGGCAGCAGACCTTGAAGTTCCTCGCCATTCTTACCGAAGAGTGGCCGACCGTTCTGGCAGCTGGCGGCGTCATTGATGCAGCCGACCGGCGCAACCGGTTGCTCGAAGCGCAGGCCAGACAGTGGCGGTCAAATCCTCCCGCATCTCCGGTCATCGCAGCTGGCTCAACGGGCAGCATTCCGGCGACAGCCGATCTGCTTTCGGTCGTCGCTCATCTGCCCGGAGGCAGCGTCGTGCTTCCTGGCCTTGACCGGATATCGCCGGATGCCGCGTGGCAGGCGCTTGAACCTCACCATCCGCAATTTGGATTGGCCCGCCTTCTGGAACATCTCGGGACAACACGGGATCAGGTGAAAAACTGGATAGATGAACAGGTTGAACCGGCAACCGGACGTGAAGCTCTGATTACCGGCGCCCTGCTCCCGGCTGCCGCAACAGAATCGCCCGATAAATCGAATGGCGATAAACTTGCCGATCTTGAACATCTGTCCGTTATCGACTGCCCGACCCCCCGGGAAGAAGCGGGCGTGATCGCGCTGGCGATGCGCCAAACACTGGAACAGCCAGGCAAAACAGTGGCGCTGGTCACACCGGACCGCCAGCTTGCGCGTCGGGTGGCAACGGAACTGATGCGCTGGCAGGTCAGTGTTGATGATTCGGCGGGCATCCCCCTGGCCCTGACACCACCGGGATCTCTGTTGCGCCTGACGACGCGGATGTGCGCTGAACAATTTGCCCCTGTTCCCCTGCTTGGTGTGCTCAAACATCCGCTGGTCGCGGGCGGCATGGACCGCGCCCATTTGCGCCGCCTCGTACGACGGCTGGAGATATCCACCCTGCGCGGGCCACGGCCCGGAGCGGGCATACAGGGTCTTCGCGCGGCGGCAGGCTCAACCGATGCTGAACTGACATCTTTATTTGACGAACTGGACGCCGCGGCGGCATCGTTCATGGATCTGCTGAAACAGCGTGAAGTCGAAATCATTGACCTCGTCCGCGCTCATGCAAGCATGCTCGAAAGCCTGACCCGAACAGATACAAATTCCGGTGCCGACCACCTGTGGTCCGGGGAAGCCGGAGAAGCGCTGGCGGCTTTTATTGGTGAGTTGACTGAAGCCGCCCCGGCGCTTGGTCCAGTGAATCCAGCCGTCTATCCAGCCCTGCTCGACAGTCTGCTGGCCGGTCGCGCCTTGAGACCCAAATTCGGGCGACACCCGCGCGTCTTCATCTGGGGGCTGATGGAGGCCCGGTTGCAACGGGCCGATCTGATGATACTGGGGGGATTGAACGAGGGGTCATGGCCTCCGGATGCACCCTCAAGCCCGTGGATGAGCCGACCGATGATGGCGGCCCTTGGGCTGGCGCTGCCTGAACGGCGGATTGGCCTGACCGCGCATGATTTTGTTCAGGGATTTACCGCGCCTGAGGTTCTGCTGACCCGCTCCGAGCGTGTTGATGGTACGCCGACGGTGCCGTCGAGATGGCTGTTACGACTGGATAATTGTCTCCGTGCACGGGGTCAGCCCGCCGGGCTGCCACGACGGCGCGATTTGCTCGACTGGTTCGACGCCCTTGACCAGCCCGATGACCAAACCCCGCGTACCGTTAACGCCCCGGCCCCCAGACCGCCTGTCGACGCAAGGCCGGGCCGGTTGTCCGTCACCCGTATCGAGACGTGGATCAGGGATCCATACGCGATTTATGCCGAACGCATCCTCGATTTGCGCCCGCTTGACCCTCTGGATGCTGATCCCGGTGCAGCGGATCGTGGAAACCTTGTCCATCGGGCACTGGAAACCTTTATCAATGATTTGCCCGATGGTGATCTCGCAGATAATGCCGAACAACAACTGATCGGGATCGGACAGGATGTTTTCAACAACGTGCTGGTACGCCCCGGCATCCGCGCCTTCTGGTGGCCACGGTTTTTACGCATTGCCGAATGGTTTGTTGAATTTGAGAAAACCCGGCGCGCATCCGGAACCGTGACCCTGTCCAGCGAAGCCAATGGCGAATGGAAAATCCCCGTATCCGGTGGAGTATTTACCCTGACCGCGAAGGCCGACCGCATTGATCATCTGTCTGACGGGTCTTTGGCGATTCTCGATTACAAAACCGGGCAACCGCCATCGGCGAAACAGGTCGAATCGGGGCTGACCCCGCAATTGACCCTTGAGGCCGCGATGGCGGAAGCTGGCGGATTTGCCGAAATTAGCAAGGCATCTGTAGGTGAACTTGCCTATGTCAAGTTATCGGGCGGGCGTGTGCCGGGTGAATTGAAGCGTCTGAAACTTGATATTCCGCAAGCAACTGACGATGCCATAACCGGCCTTCGGCGGCTGATTACATCTTTTCAGAATCCGGCGACACCTTATCGCTCGCGGCCCAGACCCCAGTTCAAAAGCCGGTTCGGAACTTATGATCATCTCGCCAGAGTGCGCGAATGGGCCAGTACCGACGGGGAGGAGGGTTAATGTCCGATATTAACGCACCCTCGGCACCGATAGAAGTCGCCGGACAGATTGTTGCCGCTGACCCCCTGCTCTCGGTATGGGTCGGGGCCAACGCCGGCACCGGCAAAACCCGCGTGCTGATCAACCGTATCCTGAGGTTGCTGCTGTCCGGCGTGCCGCCTGTACGCATCCTGTGTCTGACGTTTACCAAGGCGGCGGCGGCGGAAATGGCGACCCGGTTGAACGACAGGTTGGGAAGCTGGGCAGTTCTTGAAGAGGCCGGCCTTCGGAACGAGCTGCAAACCCTGCTTGGGCGGCAAGCGGAAGACGGCACGCTTCGCATTGCGAGGCGACTGTTCGCCGAAACGCTGGACACTCCGGGCGGCCTTAAAATCCGCACCATCCATTCGTTTTGTGAATCCCTGCTCGGCCGTTTTCCCGTGGAAGCCAATATCGCCCCTCATTTCAGCGTTATCGATGAACGCACCGCCATGGAACTCCGTCATGAAGCCCGCAACCGGTTGATGCTGATCGCCGACGACGATAATGACGACCTAAATCAGGCCTTCAACCATCTGGCCGGGCTGGTCGATGAAGACAGCTTTGCCAAGATCATGAGCGAACTGGATTCCAATCGCCAGCGCCTTGATGCCATGCTGACCCGACACGGCGGTGTCAGCGGCCTTGTTGACGCGGTGCGTGCCCGGTTTGGTCTTGGACCTGAAGATAACCGTATTGACCTGATTGCCGGAGCCGAAGGTCTGAACGAGCCCGGTTTGCGGCGTGCGGCATCGGCGCTTGATCAGGGAACCGCCACCGATCAGGGTCGCGCCCGGCAAATATGCCTCTGGCTGGATGATATTGATCAACGGGTCTCGAGGTTCGCAGATTATGTCTCGGTATTTTTGCGTCAGGATGGCGAAGCCAAGGCCGAACGCAGCCTGATGACCAAGAGCGCACAAAAAGCCGACCCTGACGGGCTGAGTATTTTGCACGATGAGCAGGTTCGCCTGATCGACCTTCAGGACCGCCTGAAAGCCCTGTCCACGGTTGAGGCGACCCGCGCCCTCCTGACAATTGGTGCCAGACTGTCCGCCGCCTACCGCGATCTTAAATCCGCCCGCGCCCTGCTTGATTATGACGATCTGGTCCTCAAGGCGGGTGAACTGCTGGGCGATGACCGGGCCGCCTGGGTCCATTTCAAACTGGATGGCGGCATTGACCACGTACTGGTTGACGAAGCCCAGGATACCAGCCCTGAACAATGGCGGGTGATTTCAGCGCTGGCTCAGGATTTCTTCTCGGGTCTGGGAGCCGGAGACGATCAGCGCGTTTTGCCGCGAACCGTTTTTGCCGTTGGCGACCAGAAACAGTCGATTTACAGCTTTCAGGGGGCCGACCCGGCTGAATTCGCCAAAATGCAGACCTATTTTGCCGACCGGGCCAGCGCCGCCGGACACCATTGGCGATCCGTGGAACTGTCCTTGTCGTTCCGTTCTGTGTGGACAGTATTGCAGGTTGTCGATCAGGTTTTTCAACCGGTCGACGCCAGAGACGGTCTTGTTCACGACGATAAAGACATTGTGCATCATTCATCGCGAACCGGGCAGGCCGGACTGGTCGAACTGTGGCCGACTGTCAAACCGGATGACGGCCCCGATGATGACCCGTGGGATGCGCCGGTCGACCAGTTGTCGCAAAAAAGTCCGGCCGTCCGCCTTGCCGAACGTATTGCCGGAACGATTCGCGGATGGCTGGATAACGCGGAGACCCTGCCGTCAACCGGGCGCGCCATATCCGAAGGCGATATCATGATTCTGGTTCGTACCCGCGGCCAATTCGCCGAAGAGATGGTCCGCCAGCTCAAACAGCGCAAAATCCCCGTCGCCGGCAGTGATCGCATGATATTGCTGAACCAGATCGCCATCATGGATCTGGTCGCTGCCGGGCGCTTTGCCCTGCTTCCCGACGATGACCTGAACACGGCGACCGTGTTGAAATCTCCTTTTGTTGGCCTTGATGACGACGATCTGTTTGATCTCGCCCATCGACGGGAAACAACTCTGTGGACCGCGCTTCGCGACAAACGAAATGGCAATGCCAGATACAGTCAGGCTACCAAAACACTCAAACATCTGCTTGCTGCCGCTGACTTTTCGCCGCCGTTCGAATTCTTCACAAGCTTGCTGAATGTTGATGAAGGACGAAAAAAACTGCTGGGACGATTGGGTCCTGACGCGGCAGATGCGATCGATGAATTCCTGAATTTATGCCTCGCTTATGAACGCGACCATGCGCCCTCACTGGAAGGATATCTCGACTGGCTGGAAGCGGATGAAACCCAGATCAAGCGGGATATGGAACATGGCCGTGATCAGGTCCGGGTGATGACCGTTCACGGGGCCAAAGGATTGCAGTCAAATATTGTTTTCTTGCCCGATACCTGCTCGATGCCGCTCGGTCGTCAATCATCACGGCTCTATTGGGACAAGCGCGAAGACGATCCACTGGTTTTCTGGCCGGTGGTCAAGGATAACGAAGACAGCATCTGCCGGGAGCTTGGAGAGCAGGTGCGTTCGGAAGTTTTGCGTGAATACCGCCGCCTGCTTTATGTCGCCCTGACCCGCGCTCAGGACCGGGTTTATGTCTGCGGGTGGGAAAGCAAAACGGGCCGGCCTGAAGGCTGCTGGTATAATCTGGTCGAACAGGCCTTGCACGAATCCGACAAGGCAAAAGAATTTGACCTGGCATCCGGTGAACCCGGACTCAGGCTGATATCGCCGCAAACTGCGCCGCCGGACAAACCGGGTCTGGAAGAGCTGACAACATCGCGGACCGCAGACCTGCCGTCATGGGCGAGGACCTTGCCCGGCGGCGAACCTGCCCCACCCGATCCGCTGGCCCCTTCAAGAAGTGACGATCCGGAGCCGCCAGCACTCTCGCCATTGAACGGCGACGACACCCAACGCTTCCAGCGCGGACTACTGATCCATAAACTTCTGGAATCATTGCCCAATGTCGGTGAAGCAGATCGTCCTGGCGCAGCCCGGCGTTATCTTGCCCTGCCCACACATAATCTCGCCCCATCCCAACAGGACGAAATCGCCAGAGAGACACTGGCTGTTCTCGATGATCCCGACCTTGCCCCCCTGTTTGGCCCCGATTCGCAACCTGAAGTCCCTTTGGTCGGGACAATCGGCACGCAAACGGGGGCCAGAGTGATATCAGCGCAGCTTGACCGATTACTGGTCAGAGATGATGAAGTGATGGTTATCGACTACAAAACCAACCGCCCGCCACCTGTCGTCGAAGCCGACGTTCCCGCTGCTTATCTCAGGCAAATGGCGGCTTACCGTGCAGCGTTGCGTAAAATCTACCCCGGCAGAAATGTGCGCACGGTGCTGTTGTGGACGGATGGTCCACGGGCCATGCCGCTTGATGATTCCCATCTTGATGCCTACGAACCTTGACGGATCAGGGGAGCGTCCTTAAATTTCCGGGATAAGAATTTTCGCGCCGATGCCGTCAATTCCCGAAATTTGAACAATTCGTCTCCGCCCATCGAGAGACCTGACAATAGGAAGATAATATGCCGAAAAACGTCACTGACGACTCCTTTGATGCCGATGTTCTCGGTGCAGATGGCCCCGTACTCGTCGATTTCTGGGCCGAATGGTGCGGACCCTGCAAGCAGATCGCCCCTGCACTGGAAGAACTCGACACTGAATTCGGAGACCGCGTGACCATTGCCAAGGTCAATATCGATGATAACCCGAACACGCCGTCGAAATACGGTGTGCGTGGCATTCCGACACTGATCCTGTTCAAGGGCGGCGAAGTGGCTGCAACCAAAATTGGTGCGTTGGCGAAAAACCAGCTTAAAGACTGGGTCGAATCCGAAATCTGATCGGCCCCTGAAATCTGTATGAAAGCCCCGCCATTTTGGTGGGGCTTTTTTTTAGGGCTTCACAAACTTGTGAGCCATCGTGAAGCGGGAACCTGACCCAGATCAATTCGCGCCAACTCCGCCTCGCGTCTAATGCCAGTGAACCGCTTGAGGACTCAATCCTGCGGACCTGTAAATCTGGAGGCGTATATGACTGAACTGAATAATCTGTCCCGTGAACAGCTGGAAGAAATGGCCGGTGCCGGTCAGCAGATTCTGGAATGCTACCGTGTGCTCAGGAAAAGCGATACCAATGTTGTTGCCGAGGTCCTGCGCGGTCAGGGAGAATTTATCGAGCTTGATCATTATCCCGCAGGCGATGTCTACGATTCAGAATCCCATTCGCAATTCTATTACCATTCCCACCGGGAAGGTGAACACGGGCACTTTCACACTTTTCTGCGGGAAAAAGGCATGCCGAATGATTGCCGACCGGTCGCTCAATCGGAAGCCGATTTCATGAAAGAGCGTGACGATACGTTAAGCCATCTGATCGCCATCTCGATGGATCGCGCCGGATTTCCGATCGCGCTGTTTACAACCAATCGCTGGGTGACGGCGGATAACTGGTACAAGGCCGACGACGTTATCCGGATGCTGGATCGTTTTGAAATGGATCAGAGCTGGCCGTCATGGCCGACCAATATCTGGGTTTCGGCAATGCTGCGCCTGTTCCGTCCCGAGATTGAGAAATTGATCCGCGTGCGTGATGTGGCGATGGATGACTGGCAAACAACGCACCCCGATGTGGATGCGTTCGAAGATCGTGAGTGCGATATCACCTCGACACTGGATATTTCGGTCGCCAGTCAGATCGAGCGGGTCAATCAGGCACTTGGCACCGCAAGCCCGATCTGAATAACCAGCAGGTCGATATTTGCATCCGATGAGTTGACCAGTCCGTGTGCGCCGCCCGGTGAATTGAGGATCATATCGCCCTTTTTGATTTCTTTCTGCTGGTCGTTGATAGTCATTATGCCCTGACCTTCAAGAACGATATACATTTCTTCGTTGGCCCCGTGTTTGTGATAACCAATCGTCGACTTGGGCGGGATCACCACGCGGTCGATAAAATCACAGTTGCTTTCAAAATCGGCCTGCGCCCAGATCTCATAAAGATCGACCGGTCCTTCTCCGTCATGGGAGCTTTCCTGAAGCTGTTTCGGGGTTTCGAGAAAATTTCTGATCATCGGCTTACACTTTGCTGTAATGACAGAGGCGGGATTGCCGCTTATAAGTGGCGTGAACCCGGGCGTCTGTCCACAGGTTTTCCCAACCTTTGCCGACGACAGGAATTTGGCGATGACATCACAACAAAATCAGCAGGGCCAACCCATTGGTGATCCGACCCCGGACTGGCTACCGGTCGCCAAACCGCCACGCACCCGGATGGAGGGCCGGTTTTGCCGGATCGAGCCGATTGACCTTGAGCACCATAGCGCAGACCTGTTTGCCGCCTATCAGCAGGACTGGGATCATCAAAACTGGACCTATCTGCCTTATGGACCAATCGAGACAGAAGACGACCTTCGCCAGTGGATCCGCAATACCTGCCTAGGCGACGACCCGTTGTTTCATACCGTCATCAACTTGACCACCGACAAGGCGGTCGGAGTCGCCAGTTATCTTCGGATCGAACCAGGCGTCGGCGTGATCGAGGTCGGGCATATCCACTTCTCGCCGCTGATCCAGCGCACGCCGATTGCCACTGAGGCCATGTATCTGATGATGCGCCGCGTCTTCGCCGAGCTCGGGTACCGGCGTTACGAATGGAAATGCGATGCCCTCAACGCGCCATCCCGCCATGCCGCCGAACGGCTGGGTTTTCAGTTCGAAGGTATCTTCCGCCAGGCCACCATGTACAAGAACCGCAATCGCGACACCGCCTGGTATTCAATCATCGATAAAGAATGGCCCGCGCTGGAGCAGGCTTTTTCAGCGTGGCTGGACGCCGGGAATTTTGATTCCGCAGGACAACAGAAAGAAACATTGGGGGAACTGGTAAAGCGATGTGTTGCCGCTGATTAGGTCGTCGCAAGCGCACGTTCTTCGATACGGAGTCGGTACAACAGGATAATCGCGTTGAGGAATGAAAATCCAAGCGCGACTTCCCACACCCCGAAAACCAGAGGCAACAAGGCAATTTCAGCGACAACCACCATATAATTGGGATGGCGCAACCATCGGTAAGGTCCACTCGTCACCAGCGCGTATCCTGGCACAACGATCACCCGCGTTGTCCAACGGGAGCCAAGACTGTGGAGGGTCCAGTAGCGAAAAGGCTGGGTCAACGCGAACATAAGCAGGAAATGGGGTTGGGGAGACGTCTCTGTCGGCACCAGTAAGGCGAGGGCAAAAATCCAACCAGCATGAAGAGTGACGATCAGGGGATAGTGGCCACTGCCGACTTCATACCCACCCATCGCCAGAAGGCGACGGGTATTGCGTCGGGCAACAAAAAGTTCGGCAAGTCGGGCCAGAACAACATAACCAATGAGAAGGGTATGTGGCGTCACCATTGCTCCAGAATCGTAAACCCGGCGGTAAACCCGGGACCCAGGCTGGACACCAGCGTTCGACCAGACGGTTTGGGGGCGAGCAGGATGCGTTCAAGCACGAACATCACCGTGGCCGCCGACATGTTGCCGAAATCCCTGAGGACCGCACGGGAATCTGTCAGGGCGCCGCTAACGAGATCCAGTGCCTGCTCAAGCGCATCAACAACCCTGGCACCACCCGGATGCACGGCGAAGGTATCAATATCTCCTAGTGACAGTGCATTGACGGCAAGAAACCGGTCAAGGGCCGCCCGGTAATCGCGCTGTACAATCGTGGGAATACTCTGCGAAAACAGCACGCCCAAACCATCGTCTTCGACGGTCCAGCCCATGACATCAGGGGTCCCCGGCCATGTGTGTTCACCCCAAGCCGTTAACCGCGGCGCGCTGCCGCCAATTGGCGCATCGACCGTCAATATTGCCGCCGCCGCGCCATCACCAAAAAGAGCCGTGGCTATGACATTGGATTTAGAATTGTCGTCGCTGCGAAAGGTCAGGCCACAAAGTTCGACGACCAGCAACAGGACGTTTGACCCGGGGCGGCTGATCGCCATCTGTCCGGCGCGGGCAAGGCCGATGACCCCGCCTGCACAACCAAGCCCGAACACTGGCAGGCGTTCGACATCGGGACGCAACTCCAAGCGGTCGATCATCAACGCATCAAGGCTGGGTGTGGCAATTCCGGATGACGATACAGCTATGATGGCGTCGACATCTGCCGGTTCCAGATTAGCCTGTGTCAGGGCGCGACGGCCCGCGTCGTTAAGCAGAGTCACGGCGTTTTCGATGTAAAGCGCGTTGCGTTCCCTAAGCCCGTGCGGTTCCATGTACCACCCAAGCGGCACACAGGAATAGCGGTTTTCGATCATTGTATTGGCATAAACCGGCATAAACCGGTCGAAATCCTGAAACGATGGCCCGAAAAAATCCGCTCCGAACCGGGCTACATCCTCTTGCTCAAGGCGAAAGGGAGGGACGGCGGTCGCCATCCCCAATATCAGCGGTCGCACCACGGCGGGTTCGTTCATCGTGCAACCTGTCGCAAACTGTCAGCCGATGTCCATTTCATGGTTTTATAATTGGACGGATTCAGGCTCTGCGCCAGTCACTCTTTCTTGAGGTGCAAAATAATTCGACCGTGGGTTAATCGGCTAATTGGACCTGGCCCCCTTACCAGCTGTTCCTGAGTTCCCGTAATTTCAAAAACACTGTTTTTTCATCCACTTCATCCGGCAGGTCGGTGAAGGTTTCACGCAGGCGTTTGATAACACTGGGGTTGCTCAAGCGGAAGAAGGTATTGATTTCCTTCTCCAGTCCAAGCGTCGACACCAGCGCCTTGTTGGTATCCTGATCCTGAACGCCACCGAGCAGTTGCTGGGCCTTGGCATTGTCCGGTTCCCGATCCAGCGTGAATTCAAGATTATTGGCAAAATAATCGTGACCCGGATAGATCAGCGTCATTTCCGGCAGCTTGGAAAGCTGGGTTGCGAAGGTGTTGTAAAGCTCGTTCGGGTGACCGCCGTTATGGCAGTTTCCGGCACCGGCGTTAAACAGGGTATCGCCACAGAACAGCGCCGGCATATCCGTCTTTGAGACAAGGCAGACGTGGCTCATGGTATGGCCGGGGGTATCGAGGCATTCCAGTTCAACCGTGCGTCCGACTTTGACAACATCCCCGGCCCCCAGTCCCACCGCCATATCGGGGATGGTGTTTTTGGCATTGGCATGGGCAATGATCTTTGCCCCCGTTGCCGCGACCACCGGGCCGTTGCCGCCGATATGGTCACCATGCTCATGAGTATTCAGAATTTGCGTGATCGTCCAGCCCATCTCGGTCGCCTTGGTGAGGCATTTTTTATGGTCCAGCGGATCGATGGCCAGCGCTTCGCCGGTTTCGGGGCAGGCAATCAGGTAGTTGAAGTTGCGGTAGGCGTTTCCGGTCCAGATTTGTTCGACGATCATTTTTAGTCTCCCTTTAAGGTCCCTCATTCTATCCCTGGCGAGACGACGTTTCCACCCGTCGTTTGAACAACAACACTCTACTTATTAATGTAAATTTTTGGACTCACACTTATTACATGTATATGGTTCCCAATCCTTGCCGCATAAATAGAAATTCATGGACCTCAATCTCTGGATCGCCTTTGTTGTCAGCACCGCCGTAATCGTTGCCATACCGGGGCCAACGGTGATGCTGGTGGTCAGTCATGCGCTGACCCACGGTAGCCTGTTGGCGATGGGCACGGTATCGGCCATTGCGCTGGCGAATATCGTGCTCATCGGGTTATCGTATCTGGGAATTGCCGCCCTTTTATCGGCATCAGACCTGTTGTTCAGTGCCGTCAGAATTTGCGGCGCGTTGTATCTGATCCATATCGGGGCCCGGATGTTCAGAGCCGGCAGCACGGTATCGGTCCCGGAAAGCCGGGCGACATCGGCGCTCAGGCTGGCGCGGCAGGGGTTTGTCTCGACGTTGCTGAACCCGAAAAGTTTTGTCTTCGTGGTCTCGTTTTTCCCGCAGTTCATGAACCCGGATGCACCTTCGCTGCCGCAAATCGTGGTGCTGACGGCCAGCTTTCTTGGCGTCGGCATCCCGGTTATCAGCGTTTATGTTTTACTGGCCGGGCGCATTGGCGCGCGGTTTAACGGTGGGCGACACCTGAAAGTTCTTCATCGCACCGCCGGTTCCATGCTGGTTCTCACCGGCGTCGGCGCGCTATTCGCGACAGTCTTTTAGCTATTCTCTGCGAGAACGGTTCCAGCCAGATAGAGAGACCCGCAAATCAGGACGCGGCCCACTTCTCCGGATGGTGACGGTAAGGCCTTTAGCGCCGCCATGACCGACGATTGGGGCGTGGCGTCCATGCCGACACTTCCGGCGATGTCAGCCAGATCATCGGCACTGACGGTATTTTCCTCTCCGGGGATGGCCACCGTAAAGAACTGCACCGATTGTTCGGCCAGCGGGCGCAAAAAATCAGCGCAGCTTTTTGAATTCAGCATGCCGCCGATCAGATAAAGCGGTCGGTCGGTCCAGTTGGCTTTGGCAAACGTCGATATGGCTTCACCGGCGGACGCGTTGTGGCCGCCATCAAGCCACAGTTCCCATCCGTCTGCCATCAGATCGACCAGCGGGCCATTGGTCAGGCGTTGCAATCGCCCTGGCCACTGGACGTTGGTCAGGCCCGTCGCCATATGTGCATCGGATACAGCAAAGCGCGGCAACCGGTCGAGCGCAGCGATCGCGAGACCGGCGTTATCGATCTGGTGGTCTCCCGGCAGATTGGGCAGCGGAAATCTACGTTTGCCGCGTGGGCCTTCATATAGCAATTCACCCCGGTCTTCATGAACCGACCAGTCTTCGTCCTGAATGAACAGCGCCGAGCCCAGTTCTTCTGCTCGCGCAACAATACTTTCCATCGCCTCAACCGGCTGGCGGGCGACAACACAGGGATAACCCGGTTTGAGTATACCGGCTTTTTCGCGCGCAATATCCGCCAGCGTTGAGCCGAGAAACTGATGATGATCGTGCGAGACCGGTGTAATCACCGTCAGCGCCGGGGACTTGATGACGTTGGTCGTATCGAGCCGCCCGCCGAGACCCGTTTCCAGCAACACGATATCAGCGGGGATACTGGCGAAAGCGACGAAGGCCGCTGCCGTGGTAATCTCGAAAAAGGTGATGCTCTCGCCACCATTGGCGTCTTCAATGGCTTCCAGAAGTTCCAAAAGCGCGTCTTCGGTGATCAGCTCTCCGGTCAGACGGATGCGTTCATTGAACCGCACCAGATGCGGAGAAGTATAAACGTGCGCCGCATAACCCGCCGCTTCCAGCGCAGCGCGAAGGTAGGCAATGGTCGACCCTTTGCCGTTGGTGCCTGCAACATGAACCGTGGGTGCCAGACAGTCCTGCGGATCGCCAAGTATTTTCAGCAATCGCTCGACACGAACCAGCGACAGGTCAATCAGTTTCGGGTGCAGGCGGCTCAGACGTTCAAGAATGACATCCGTTTTGACCGCCTCAGCGTTCATTACAGCCCGTCGTTGACAACGACGGAAGGTTTTGGTTCGTCAGCCGGGTTTTCAGAGTCTTCGGGGGTGTTATCGACCAGCAGCGGCGTTTCTTCGTCTGGTTCCGGCGCAGCATTATCATTGCTGTTCATCAACAGACCGATGACGCGACCGAGCGTTTCAGCCAGATCATGACGATGCACGACCATATCGACCATACCGTGGTCGAGCAGGTATTCCGCCTGCTGGAAACCTTCCGGCAAGGTTTCGCGGATGGTCTGCTCGATCACCCGTTTGCCGGCAAAACCAACCGTGCAGCCCGGCTCGGCAATCTGGATATCGCCGAGCATGGCAAAAGAGGCCGACACCCCACCTGTGGTCGGGTCGGTCAGAACAACGATATAGGGCAGCCCC
>JAJFIJ010000194.1 GCA_021775105.1 Rhodospirillales bacterium
GTTCATGACACGCCAAACTGGCTCGCCGACTGATCCACGACAACAGGCTTTCGGGCGACTTAACCCCGTTTCGCTGTCTGCACTGCATTCTCGAGCGCTGATAAAAATCGTGACCTGTCCTGCTTGCTGAACGCCGGACCGCCGCCCTTGATTTCACCGGTATCACGCAAATGACTCATAAGGTCACGCATGGCAACCGCCATGCCGATACTGTCCTCGCTAAACGGTTTTCCGGTTGGCCCAAGCACCTGAGCACCTTTCTTTATACACCGTGATGCCAAGGGTATGTCCGATGTCGTTGCGATATCTCCCGTCTTGATATGATCTGCGATCCAGTCGTCGGCAACATCAGGACCTTCCGGAACGACCACCCGGTTAATCAGCGGGTTATCCGCGAGACGCATATAACTGTTGGAAACCATATAAACGCGGAGGCGGTGGCGGGTCGCAACCCGCATCACCTCATCCTTGACCGGACAGGCGTCCGCATCGACGTAAATCTCCGGGCCAGCGATTTCAATTTTCTCGGTCATTCACATTTATTGCACCGTTGACGACAAATTCACCAGCCTGAATTCACCAAATTGGGCACTTGATTTAAATCAACGAACGCTGAATGACGCTGTGTTACTTGATCTATGGTCCGGAATTTTCGCTGTCCATATTCAAGCGTGCGGATCCGGAAATTGTAGAAGAAGAAACGGCCATAAATCTGTGCTAAGCAGCAACGACCTCGAATTCATCAGGCGATCCGTCCTGTTTCAAGGCATTGATCCAACTGAAAAGGATCGGATGATTGAACGCTGCCATGTTCATAAAATGGATATCGACAATCCCTTGTTTCGGACCGGGCATGAGGTGTCTCGCGTCTATCTGGTTCTGGATGGCGTGATTGAACTCTATCGCGGGGCTGAAGATGGCAAACATGCAATTCTCGGGCTTCGCGAAATTGGCGAAATCGCCGGAGCCAGTGCAGCGCTTGCCGGAATAAATCATTACACGACCGGACAGCCCGTCGGCAGATGTCGCCTTCTGGAGGTTCCCCTTGACGTGTTCCATGAGCTGCTGGATCAGAACCCTGACCTTGCCCGCAAACTGACCTCACGGCTGGCCGATAATCTGCAACTGATATCCGAGCATGTAGAACGGCTGCAACTGATGCAGACAACGGAACGTCTCGCATCCTATCTGCTGAGCATGCTGCCGAATAACGGCAGGTCAACGGAGTTCCTGTTGCCTTGTGACAAGGGCGTGATTGCAACGTACCTGGGCATGGAACGTGAAAGTTTTTCACGGTCTCTGAAGAAGCTGCGCTCGCTTGGCGTCATCAGCAAGGGGCGGCGCATTCAGATTTCGGATCCGGCAGCTCTGAAAAGTCTCTGTCAGTAACACCCGGTCCCCGCTCGTTCATCTTTCCTTCACAATAATTTGTTCTGATAGGCGTTGATCGCATACCTCCGAATAGCGACAATTACGTCATGGTGGGAACAGTGATACAGTCACATGCAGACGAAGATTTCGGAGCCTCATACGTCGCTCAGGATCCGTACGCGTCAGATTCAGCGGAAATCAATCAATGCCTGTCCTATTGGGACGCGTTGCGTGGTGATCGTATGGCACCCGTCTGGAACGAATTTGACTGGCTTCAGTTTCCTGTGGAAATCATCCCCTATTGCGGCGTCGTTGATGTTGTCAGGGACCCGCTGGATCTGATCTACAGATTCTGGGGAACTGCCCATGCGACCACGATGGCTCAAGAACTGACGGGAAAATCGATCCGCGAAATGAAACCCGAATCTGAAGGCCAATCCGTATTTGCCCAGTATATGGAAACCCTTGAGGCAAGACGTCCACAGATGTTCGTCAATACCATCCGCTCGGCGTCACTGGTGGCAGAAATGAAGGAAATCTCGCTTCGCCTTCCATTTTCGAATACCGGGGAACAGGTTGATCAGATATTGGCTTTTTCAGATATGCGCCAAAGTTTGAAAGATCTGGAAACAGCATTCTATGAAGCCACGAGTTCATCCGGTCAGGCGCAATGACATGCTGTTTTATGATACCACTTCCGGATCATCAGCCAGTTCCTTAACCAGCCACTGGCGAAACCGGACCACACGTAGGTCAGAGTCCATGCCTTCAAGACAGGCCAGATACCACTGACCGTGTTGAGGTATTGAAATATCAAAGGGTTTTATCAGTCGCCCCGCCTTGAGGTCCTCGCGGGCGAACATGATGCTGGTCAGGGCAATTCCCTGGCCGCCCATTGCCGCCTCAAGCGCCAGAAGGAAACTGTCATAAGTCGCCCCCGGCGGCGGTACCCGTGCGCGCACCCCGGCCATTTCAAACCATCGGCTCCAGTCGTCAGGTGCGGGGTGAATATGCAGCAATGGATAACGAAGCAAATCTTCGGGCCGCTCAAGTCGACCGTGCTCATCAAGCAAAGAAGGACCGCACACCGGAAATACCTGCGAATCAAACAGATGGTGGTAATGAACCCCTGCTTCGTGATGATCGGCAATGACAATCCCGACATCCACATTACCCCGGTCAAAGGCCCAGTCCAGATAGGATGTATTCAGGCGGATGGGAATATCCGGGTTTTCCCGGCGAAAGCGCGGAAAACGCGGAATCAGCCAACGCAGCGCCATCGTCACATAGACCTGTACGGTCAATACATTCGGCTCATCAATACTCTTGACCAGTTGGACCCCGCGCCCGATACGGTCAAACGCATCCTTGATGATTGGTGAAAATACCTCACCTGCGGGCGTCAACGTGACATTCCGTGGGCGACGCTCGAACAATTGCACATCAAGCGCCTGTTCCAGCGCGCGAACCTGATGGCTTATGGCAGAGTGAGTAACGCTAAGTTCATCTGCGGCCTGACGAAAACTGAGATGCCGGGCTGCCGCCTCAAAGGCACGGAGAGCGTTCAGCGGGGGTAATCTGGGGTTCAATGCAATCTCATTATTGGTTAGTTATTCTCAACTATGGATGAATAACCATCGTTTGTCACAGGCTATTTTTCAATCCAATACTGCGGGTGGTGCAAGCGATCTGGAGGATTGGCGATGACAGCTCTACGCAAGGCAGCCCGCAGAGGCGGACGCAATGCAAGGCACGAATTGCGTGCCGCCCCACTGGCCGATGACAAACGACCAATTCGACCGGGTATGACAGGCGGACGTTATGCGCCGCTGACAGAGTCAGATATGGATCGTATTAATGAGGCCATTCTGGAAAGTCTGGAAACCATCGGTTTTGCCGACGCTATCCCGTCCTGCGTCGAGCTGGTCACCAAAGCAGGTGGTTCTGTAAATGATCAGGGGCGTTTGTTGTTTCCGCGCGGTCTGGTCAAGGACATGCTGGCGGTTGCCAGTCGGCGGTTTCCGATCTACGCCCAGGACCCGAAACATGATCTGGAACCCTGGGACAAGAAGGTCTATTTCGGCACCGCTGGCGCCGCCGTACATATGATTGACATTGAAACGGGCGAATACACAGACCCCGGCATTGCTGATCTTTATGATATCGCACGGCTGGTTGACCAACTCGACAACATTCACTTTTTCCAGCGCTCGGTCGTCGCACGCGACATGGAAACATCGCGCGATCTTGACATCAACACGCTCTATGTCTGCGTTTCCGGCACGACCAAGCATGTTGGCACATCCTGGGTTAAACCGGAATATGTCGAAGAATCGCTGGAAATGCTTCACATGATTGCAGGAAGTGAAGAGGCCTGGCGCGCCCGGCCCTTCGTCAGCATGTCGAACTGTTTTGTCGTGCCCCCGTTCAAGTTTGCCGAAGATGCATGCCTCTGTCTGGAGGCTGCGGTAAAGGGTGGTATACCGATCCTGTTGCTGGCTGCCGGACAGGCGGGTGCCACAAGTCCCGCGGCTCTCGCCGGTGCGGTGATGCAGGAAATGGCCGAAGTCATTGCCGGTATTGTCTATATCAACCTGCTTAGCCCCGGACATCCGGCCATTGCCGGGCCCTGGCCGTTTGTTTCGGATTTGCGCACCGGCGCGATGAGTGGCGGCAGCGGCGAACAGGCACTTCTCAGTTCCGCCTGCGCGCAGATGTGCGCCTACTATGACCTGCCGGGCGGGGTTTGCGCCGGTATGTCGGATTCCAAAATGGTCGATGCCCAGTCGGGTGCGGAAAAAGGCTATACCGAAGCCCTTGTCGGAAATTCCGGGGCCAATATGATCTACGAATCAGCTGGTATGCACGCCAGCCTGCTGGGCTGCTGCAAGGAAAGTTTCGTTATCGACAACGACACCATTGGCGGCGTGTTGCGTGCCGTCCGCGGCATTGAGGTCACCGATGAAACGCTTTCTGTCGAAGCCCTGCGTCAGGTTTGTGAACAGGGGCCGGGACATTTTCTTGGCCATGACCAGACCATGGATCTTATGGAAACGGAATACGTTTACCCACTCGTCGGTGATCGCACCAGTCCCAAGGAGTGGGTCGAGCAGGGATCGCCCAGTTACAACGGCCGCGCGCGGGAGAAAACCACGGAGATTCTGACAACACATTTCCCGGCTCATATTGACCCGGCGCTTGACGAATCCATTCGCGAGCGGTTCGATATCAAATTGGACCGGGGCTATATGCTGGCGGGCAGCTAACGGAGAGACATTATCATGAGATCAAACGCACGCGTTGTTATCATTGGCGGCGGAATGATGGGGGCCGGGCTGCTTTACCATCTGGCAGAGGAAGGCTGGACGGACAGTATGCTCATCGAAAAAGGTGAGCTGACATCCGGTTCAACTTGGCATGCTGCGGGTCAGTGCCCGAGTGTCGCTGGCAGCTACAATCTCGCCAAAATCCACAACTATGGCGTCGATCTCTATCCAAAACTGGAAGGCATCACTGGACAGTACGTCAGCTGGCACGGCTGTGGCGGCATTCGTCTGGCCTATACCGATGAAGAGGTCGACTGGTTCCGCCATGTCAACGGCACGCGGGATTTGATTGGCTTTGATGTTGAGGTCATCGGCCCCAACGAGATCAAGAATCTTGTACCTTACCTAGATGTCACCGACGTGAAAGCCGGTGCCTATACCAAAAACGACGGACATATCGACCCGGCTGGCGGCTGCAACGCACTGGCCGCCGGGGCCAGGCAGATGGGGGCCGAAATCGTCCGCCATACCCGCGTCACCGACGTCAAAGCCCTGCCGTCCGGTGAATGGGAAGTGGTCACCGAAAACGGCAATGTGGTCTGCGAACACGTGGTCAATGCAGCAGGCTGTTATGCGCGGAAAGTAGCTCAGTGGGTCGGCGCGGATGTGCCGATCACCAACATGCTGCACCAGTACTTTGTTACTGAGCCGATCAAGGAGTTTCTGGAAACCGATAAAGAAATGCCGGTGATTCGCGATCCGTCAGCGTCGGCCTATTACCGTCAGGAACAGAAATCCGGGTTGATCGGGATATACGAAACCGCCCCCGAATGGGCGGAAGAGGCCTGGGCATCGGAAGGCGGCGCGCCGCAATGGGAATCGGAAAACGAACTGTTCGATGGCAGTTTCGATAAATCCATGACTCATCTGGAACAGGTTCTGGCCCGTGTGCCGATCTGGGCAGAATCGGGCATCAAACGCATTGTCCACGGTGCCATCCCGCATACCCCGGATGCCAACCCGTTACTCGGTCCGACGGCGGGGCTGAAAAATTTCTGGATGTGCAACGGCGCCTCGATCGGTATCGCGCAGGGGGCCGGGGCCGGAAAATACCTCGCCCAGTGGATGGTGCATGGTGCCGCCGACATTAATATGGCCGAGTTCGACCCGCGCCGGTTTGGCGACTGGACAACCGAAGATTACGTTCGCGAAAAATCGTTCGAAGATTATAACCGCATGTATGCCTGCCCGCTACCGGGGGAAGAACTCGACACCGGTCGTCCCAAGCGGACGACGCCGCTTTACGGAAAACTCAAATCGAAAGGCTGCGTTTACACCGCCGCATTCGGCTGGGAGCGCCCGAAATGGTTCTCGCCTGATGGCCGCGAAGAACACTACGCCTACCGGCGCAACAATGTCTTCGACGTAGTTGCCGAAGAATGCCGGGCGGTGCGTGAACGGGTTGGTATTCTTGACCTTTCCAGCTTCGCCAAGTTTGAGGTTAGCGGCAATGATGCGGAGACTTTCCTTAACCGCATCACCGCCAACCGCATGCCGAAACGCGATGGCGGAATTGTGCTTACGCATATTCTTAACGATCAGGGCCGGATCGAGAACGAATTCACCGTCACCCGCCTGGCGGAAAATCACTTCTACCTGTTGTCCGGTGCGGCCTGCGAACTGCGCGATTTCGATTTCCTCAACCAGCGCCAGCTTGCGGGCGAACAGGTCGAAGTCCGAAACGTCACCGATGACTACGGCGTTCTCGTTCTCGCCGGACCGAAGTCCCGCGACACACTCAGCGGACTGACGGAAAGTTCGCTTGATAACGACGACTTCAAATGGTTGAACGCCCGGACCATCGACATCGCCGGGATTTCGCTGCGTGCGCTCCGCATCAACTACGTCGGTGAACTGGGCTGGGAGCTGCATGTGCCGATGGACAGGCTGGCTGATGTCTACGATGCCGTCTGGGCGGCGGGCGAAACCCATGGCATTGCCGACTATGGCGTCTATGCGGTCAACAGCCTGCGCATGGAAAAGGCCTACAAGGGTTTTGCCGTCGAGCTAACCAACGAGATCACCATGATCGAAGCCGACATGGAACGGTTCGTCAATTTCAACAAGGATGACTTCACGGGAAAAGCAGCCCTGCTGACGCGCCAGTCCGAAGAGCTTGAGATGAAACTCGTCTACTGCGAAGTTGATGCCGACGACACCGATGTTCGCGGCGGTGAATGCGTCTACGATCAGGGCCGCGCCATCGGCATCTCGACATCCGGCGGTTACGGGCACGCCACCCAGAAAAGCCTCGCCTTCGCCTACGTCGAACCGGCGTTCGCTGACGCCGGGTCGACGTTCGATATCGAAATCCTTGGCGTCCTCAGAAAGGCAACAGTCCTCGCTGAACCGGTGTGGGATGCGGGGAATGAGCGGATGCGGGGGTAGTCGGGTTCCTGTTTCCATATAATAGCTGATCGTCTTCGAAATTCCGTTAATATGATTTTGGGGCGTGTTTATCATGCGTCAGCTTCAAGTTTTGAAGCCACGGATACCGCCAATTCTAATTTATCATTCAAGATTTCATTTAACTTTCCCAATACATTCCATGCTGCTTGTTCATCCTGAATACACCTTTCATTTATCGACAAAATTAGGCTATTGAGCTCAACCATTTTCGGCCGAACATACATTGCTTGTTCTTGCGAAAGTCGTATTTCTCCAACCATCCCATCCATGTTGGCAGGAAGCATCGCAAGAAGGGAGATTCGACTGTTTGAAAAGGTTCGGAATAATTCAATGGTACTATTATGTATAACATCAAATGATGAAAGGTCGTTGAATAGATCATCGTCTTTTAGCGCTAACAGCATTGCCATTTCATCAGTAGAAAAATGAATGCTTTCAGCAAGATTCGCAACCGGCAACGTAACTTGCCATGGTTCCCATTCTGCATATTCTTCTTCTTGTAATTTCCCTAAGCATTCAGTCATATGAATTTGCATGTGCTTAATTGTAGTATGGATGCGTACCATCTTAAATAAGAGCGCATAACCCAATGCCATTTTTCTTTCTTTCGAATCCTTTTCACGATTTTCTGATGAAGCCCTCAATGCTTTTAGTTGTATATAGTAAGCCATTATACCGCCAGCGATGGCACCAATCACAGCGCCCACAATGGCAGCCCAAAACTCATTTGGCATATTTACTCCTTTTACAAACCCGCTTTCCCACAGGTCACTAATAATTCTATACCTTTTCAGCCAATAACATATCTCACGCTGAAAATTAATTCGCAAAAAACGAGAGATAATAACATCAAAACAATACATACGGCACATGCGGCATAAGAAAATGGATGATCAGAACTGAATTTGCTTCAAATTTTCTGGAGCAATACCCTTGCTAAATAGCACCATTTTGACGTACAATTTGTTTTGATAAAAGCAGGATCAAAAACATGACAGCAGCATCAGTTTCAAAAAACCAGCGCGTCAACCTGCGCCTTGACGCTGCCGCCAAGGATGCGATTGAGCGGGCCGCGTCATTTGAAGGAAAAACGGTCAGCAAATTCATTCTGGCCAGTGCGCTGGCCTCTGCTGAACAGACGATCCACGCGCATGAAACCATGGCGCTGGACAAACGGGATTCCGAGGTGTTTTTTGCGGCCCTCTCCCGACCCGTCAAATTCAATGCCAAACTGCTATCGGCTTTTACAGAGCACGGTCAGCGTGTAATCCCTGAATGAACGAACAGCCGACATTGATTATTGAGCCGCTTGGCAAACAGCACAACCGGGCGGCTTTTTCCTGTGGCATAGACGACCTCAATACCTACTTCCAGCGTCAGGCGTCCCAGGACATCAGAAGGCGGATCGCGCGGGTATTTGTTGTCCGCCCGGAAAGTGACGATCAAACCGTGCTTGGCTATTACACCCTGAGCGCTCTATCAATCGACCTTTCGGCTTTGCCGCCTGGCCTTGCCAAAAAACTGCCCAGACACCCGGTTCCCGCCGCCCTGATCGGACGACTGGCCGTGAACTTAGAATGTCAGGGTACAGGCATCGGCCGCATTCTTCTTGCCGATGCCCTTAAACGCACACTCGCCGTTGGCGATGAGATCGCCATCCATGCGATGGTCGTCGACGCTCTGAATGCCGAAGCCGAAGCCTTTTATCTGGGTTTCGGATTTGCCAAACTGGGGTCCGATACAAATCGTCTGTTTTTGCCCCTGAAATCGATCTGACTCTTTCAGCAACGAAATTAACTTCTCCGCCAAAATCCCCTTTCGTTCTTCCCAATCCGCGCTACCCTGTTTGAATGGTTGAGCGTGAGCACATAAAACCGCGCAGCCGGGGGGTGCGGTGGGTTCTGATAACGATTGTCAGCTTGCTGGTGATTGTTGTCGGGGCGGGCGCGGTTGCCGTGCAACAGCGACTGGTGCTTGCCGACTGGGTCATCGGCGAAGCCGCGCGGCACTTCGGGTTTGACGAAGTCCGCTATAAATTGTCCCGCCTGGAAATTGATGGCGCGACGGTCCGGGATATTTCGCTCGGCCCTGAACTCCGGCTCGGAGTTGTTGATGTTGGTTATTCGCTTTCCCGTCTTATGGAGGGGCGGATTGACAGGATCACGGTATCGGACGGTGACATCGACATCAGCACTCCCGATGACGGCGCTATCGGCAAAATCAGGGCCCTCTCACAATCCGGGGCCGACACCAGGTCCCCTGCGCCACCTCTCGTTCTGCCCGACATCACCGTTCAGAACGTCAAGATTCACGGAACCATTGATAGCGCAACGCTGGCGGTTGAAATCGATGCTGATCTGAAGCCCGACCTGTCCGGCGCGTTTTCGCTGGCTGGCACCGCGTCTTATCGGCTCCCGAACCGTTTGATGAGCGTGAAAAATCTCACGATCAACGGACAACTGGCAAGCGGCGGCACATCCGGCGACCTGACCCTGAAAAATGCAACCCTTACCGACCAAAGCGCGGTTAACTGGTTCCCGCCCCTGCGCGTTTCCGGCAAGGGGCGGTATGCCAACTCAAACGTGACCTTTTCAATTCTTGCCGCCGACCTGAAGAACCGGCTTTCAACAACCGTGGTGGGGGATGCCGAACTAACAGCCCGTTCGGCAACGGCGAAGATCACCATCCCGAATGTCTCGTTTTCAACCGATGGCCTGCAGCCCGGTGACCTTTCGCCGCTGGCGCGTCTGCCGATCCCCGTTAAGGGCACGATCAGCGGCTCCGCAACACTTTCATGGCAGAATGATCGACCGGCGGTTAAGGCCGATATTCGGTTGAGTGGCGGCGGTGTGACAGTTGATAAATCATCCCTGAAAGGCATGCAGGCGCGGATTACGGCTCAATGGCCGACCGCTGATAATCGGGCGCGGATTGCCGTTCATGTCCCCCACGCGGTGGCCCGTCACGAAGGCATGCCGTTTCGTATCAGATCGACAGCGGCTACGGCCATGATCGATCCGGCGACGGAGAAAATTCAGTTTTCGCTACCCATTCTGCAGTTCAGCCACATGGCAGCCACGCCCCTGTTTGCCCCGCTGCGTCTCAGAGGCAGGGGCGACCTGACAGGCGGGCGTCTCGGATTCAACCTGTCGGCATTCCTTGACGTCCCCGCGCTATCCCAGAATCTGGTAAACGTCACCGGGCAGCACCGGCTGGACGATGGCAGCGGTCGGGCGAGCGTTAAAATACCCGAACTGAATTTCGCCCCCGGTGTACTGGAACCCGCTGATATCGCATCGGCATTGGCCCTGCTTCAGAAAGTGACGGGACAGGTTTCCGGGCAATCCGACCTGTCGTGGTCACCGTCCGGTTACTCAGCTTCCGGACGGCTCAGGTTATCCGATCTGGCGTTGGCGACAGATACCCTTTCGGTCAGGGGAATTACCACCGATTTGCAGCTGTCCAGTCTGCTGCCGCCAAGAACTGCATCACCGCAAACGGTCAAGGCGGCACGCATCTCAAGCGGTGTCGTACTGGAAAACCCGCACATTACATTCTCCATCGCCGACGCTTCGAAGGACGCCCCCCCGGTCGTGATTATTCACAAAATCGCCGCAGAATTCATCGGCGGCAATATTTCGATAAGTGAATTACGCGCAGATCCGGAGGCAACGACGCATCGGTTCACCCTTGATCTGGACAATCTGGACCTTCAACAGGTGTTCGCGCTTGTTGAACTGGAAGGGGTGTCAGGGACAGGGAAACTGAGCGGTAAAATTCCGTTGTCGATTACCGGCGACGACGTGGTGATCTCGGATGGGCAGCTTACAAGTAGCGCTCCGGGTATCCTGCGGTTCCGCTCTGCCAAGGCCCGTCAGGCACTGGCCGGAGGCGGCGAGCAGGTTGACCTGCTGCTGCGTGTGCTTGATGATTTTCACTACAACAGGCTTTCCTTGAAAATTGGCCGGAAAAGTTCCGGCGCCGCGCATCTGGGGCTTCATCTCGGCGGCCATAATCCTGCCATAAAGGACGGGCATGCTTTTAACCTGAACATCAATTTACAGGGAAACGTTGATCGTTTGCTTGCCACTGTTCTGGAGGGCTATCGCTTGTCGGACCGCGCCATACGCGCTACCGTCGGGGCCGGACAGAAATGACAGACTGAAATGAACGGGAGGCCACGTGAACTCAATTCGCCCCCTCTTATCGGGATTTATGGTGACCGTGCTGCTCGGCATCGGTGGCTGTTCGCCAACCGTCAAGGTCGAGGCACCGTCTGAACCCATCACCATCAATCTCAACATCAAGCTGGATGCCGATGTGCGTCTCAAGCTGGAAAAATCCGCTGATAGCGATATCACGGAAAATCCGGAGGTCTTCTGACGATGACACAAATACACTCCCCCCTCCTGTCACGTCGCAAATTTGCCGGTCGCCTTTTCGCTGCCATTCTGCTTGGCGGCATGCTTGGCCTGTCCGCTCCGGCAAACGCCCAGTCCCTGAACAGTCTGAAAGCATCCGGCAAGGTTGGCGAAGCCTATGACGGTTATGCCCGGGCACGGGACGGCTCGGTTCAGGGAACAGTCAACACCGTCAATGCCAAACGCCGCGCGATCTATAACAAGCGCGCCGGAGAACAGGGCATATCAGCCGAACAGGTCGGTCGGGTCTATGCCGCCCAGATCATTGCAAAGGCACCCGGCGGCACCTGGATTCTGATGGAAAACGGAAGCTGGCGGCAAAAATAGATAAACTGTTCAGGTTGTTTTCAGGGAAATCGCCGATGCTGTCGACATTAGATCGATAGAGTCGACGTCCATCTCTTGAGACAGGTTACCCGTATGTTATCTTACCGTTTTTCTGGAACCCGGCTGTTGAGTAGAATTCGCCCGACCCTGCTTATGCTGTTTGTTGTTTCCGGGTTGCTGGCGATTTTCGACAGCTCAACAGCCAAGGCCCAGACCCCTGTATCCATTGTCTGGAAAACCAAAATGAAATTTGGTGACGTCGCCAGTGATGTCGATGTGGCGGGCTCGGTTATTATTGACGCGGTTGCCAACAGCCGCTCGGTTACCGGTGGCGCCGTTGATTTTGGGGGTGTCTGGAAACGCGGAAAATTCCAGCTTCTGGGCGACAGCAAAGCTTATGTTATCGTCACTTTGCCGTCTTCAATTGTTTTGCAAAATGGTAGCGGAGCCTTTTCAATCACGGTCAATAATATTCATATGAATTTGACCAACCCCATTCGATTATCAAAGCAGGGGAAAAAGACGATCTATATTGGCGGAACGGTCGTCGTTACGGTCAATCAGAAAAACAAGACCTATAACGATATCGGCACCCTGACGATAGACGCCGATTATCTGTAAACATAAAAAAACGGCTGACGTCATCCGTCAGCCGTTTTAATTCGTCAAATCATCCGAATTTACGGTATCGAAAGCTCCGTCTTGGCCATCAGCTTACCGCCAGCATCGGCGATTGTGCTGTAGGTCAGGTTCAGTTTCCCGCCCTTGAGCGTCACCCCGTCCGGAACGCGAAGCTGCATTTCAACGGTGCGGAAAGAATTAGGCGCATATAATGCAAGACGATTGATCTGACCAATGATCACACCTTCATCACTTCCCGAATTATAAGTCGCAACAAGATCACCGAACGACGAGCGGTTACCTTCCCGGTTGATTTTGAATTTCAGTAAAGGCGGTTTGTTCGCTTCCCTGGCCGCTTCAATCTTCAGGTCAGACATAGCGATCTTAAGTTCTGTTTTTCCGTGGCGGACGATAACCGGAATGCTGATGCCGTAAATGGGGACCAGACGAATTGCGATATCTGTATCATTGGCGGTTTGTTCGACACTTTGTCCGGCGTCATCGGGAACCCCGCGAAACAAGAGGTGAGAACGGTATTCGCCGTCTGCCAGGCCTTTCGGTTTGCGCAGCAAAACCCGTACAGCCTGCGCCGCCCCCGGTTTAAGTGTCACTTGACGCGGCGAGTAGCGAACCAGCTTGCCAGCAAAATTCTGACCGGGGTCGGGTTTATCAATTTCCAGAACCCCGCCGTCATCTTTCATCCGCATGTTGGTCACTGAAATTCGGTAAGTTGCCGTTGCTGATCCGCGGTTGAGGAGAGTCAGTTGCGTTGTCCGTTCGCGGCCTTCAAAAACCACCCGCGTCGGTGCAACAACCAGATCGCCTGCCCCCTGCGCCAAGGCGGAACTCTGGATAACAGCAGTGCTTCCCAGCACGGTCAGCAGTCCGGCAATAAATACACGCCCAACTCCATCCCGAACGTGCGTGTAGACATATTGTACTAATTCCATGATCTCTGCCCTAATACTTTGCTATATTGTGCCCTATCTTACGGGCTAATATGATTCCCGACAACAGCATTTAGCCATTTCTTTGTTTTACCGCTACAACATTTCATTCATAGGAAATGGTAATATTGACAAAGGGGCTGTTGGTGACAACTGGCCCCCCGGATCCGGTGCCACCCGAGGATGCGGCGCTTCCGCTATCTGCACCCCCGCCTGCTTCGCCAGAGGTGCCTGCCCCGGTCGCGCTGGTGGTCCCACTGGTATTTCCTGCCGCCGAACCGCCCTGCTGCGCCGGTGTCGCCGTGCCGATATTGAATACAGCGCTTCCGGAACTGCCGAGCGACGGCGTCCCCCCGGCATCATGCAGGAAAGACTGAATATTTACACTGGTTTGTCCGGACGTAAAACTGGTCGGGCCGGGCAATGAGATACCGTAAGCCTGATTTGGCGCTCCGGAAACCGCAACAGCCGAACCGGTTCCCAGCACGGCACGCGCAGACTGGCCGCGTCCGGAAAACCTGGCGGCAACCTGCTGCGCGGTGGCCGGACCGGTCGTTGGGCCGGTGGTGGTTGTCGTCGTTGTGGTCGTCGTTGTCGTTGTCGCGGGTGAAGATAGCGGCCGGAAGGTAGATGTAATCGGCGCTTCAATGGCATCACCCGTCGCTGTGGTAATAGCACCATCACCGTTGGCATCGCCGGTAGTCTCAACGATGGCGGCGACAACAGGTGTGGTAACGGTTGCCGCGACACCCGTTATCGTCAAATAAATAAATTTTTCCGTGGTCGTGCCGATTTCCCGCACGCGCAGGGTGACATATTCGGTTTCACCCGGCACCAAGGCGGCAAGTTCAGCATCCAGAGTAAATGTGAAGGTACCATTGCCATTATCAACGGCGCTGCCTTTTGTCGGTCCTTCCAGAAATTCATATGAAATTGTCGTTGTTGTGGTTTCGGAATCAAAGAAAATATCAACAGACGCAAAATCGCTGTCGATAACGTCGACACCGCCAACACCACCAACACTGTTATACAGCGTTACAGACGCCGTGCCCGATGTTTGTCCCGCCAGCACCGGCCACGACAGCATCACCACGAGTGCCAGTCCCACAAAAACCGGAAGGTGACGCATTAGCATCGAAAAGGGTTCCTTTGCCCGGCAGCAGAACACGCACTGCCCGACTCCATTATGCCAAAAAGAAAATCCGGCGGAAAGCCTGCTACACGCGGGCCATCGCCGGATTATCCAAAATCAGAGGTCGAATTGATTTTCATCTCCCCAATTCAAAGGAGATGAAAATACATACACCTTACGGGTAAACGACGTCGACCGTATAGGTTCCGCTGTAGGTGCCGCCGCCGTGGTTAGCGGGGATGGCGAGCGAACCACCAACGGTGACGGTAGCGTCTCCAGTACCGTCCAATGCCGCTGGAGACGTCTCATCAAGGGTCAGCTGCAAGTCAGCCCCCGTGCCGCCGGTCAACGCAATTGGCGATCCCGGCAATGAAACAGTGATGTTGGCCAAAGGTTCACCGGTGACGGCGGCGGTTCCCAAAGAGGTCGCACCAGCCAAGGCAACGACACCGCCGGTGAAGGAAATTGCCGCACCACTGGACGGCAATACGGCCGTTCCGGCTGAACCACCCGGGGAAAGTGTCCCGAAATTCAATAGTGTACCTGCGGCAACGGAGACTGGCTTTTTGATAATAACCGAAGCGGTACCGGTGCCTTGAGCGGCCTGAGCGCCAGCGGAGATAAGACCCGCGCCAATAATTCCTGCCGCAGCGACCAACAATTTTCTCGAAAAAAGCAATTTCATAATACTGACCTTTCTTTACGCCGGGACACCAATCCATCCCGTTTCAAATTCTTTGATGTGGTTCCTCAAGAGCCGAATGCAATTCGAGATGCACCAATCATGTTTACGGAACCTAAGCATCGAACCTGACAGTTTCCTGACGGGTTAAATTTTTTTTCCACCCCGCGCAAAATTTCACTAACTCAATGAAATAATTGGGTTTTAACAGAAATTTAAGATGCGAAATGAGATAGTACGGTCGCGATATTGTTAGTTGTAGAATATTGGGATTCTGTGCCTTGCGAATCAGATATGCACACAATACGGTTCGGCTGGTTGCCGATCGTGGTCGGGAGGAGTTTGGTTCCGCCTGGCCGAAGTGTGCGTATTTCAATCTGCCTGACCCAGGCCTTTCGCATGTAATCAGGATACTGGCATCGGGCCTTGTCATCAGCACTCTTGTCCTGCCATTCAGTTCCGCTGAGGCGGTCAGTGTTTCCATACCCCTGCCCCCGCAAGAGATTGCCGCCATCGATATTAACGTGGACAATCTGATGATCCTGCAAATGGAGCTTGGCGATTATATGCTGACGGACGCCATCGAAGGGTATCTGAATGAGGGAAGCCTGTTACTTCCGTTAAGTGAATTCGTCGAGGTTCTCGATTTTGCAATTGGCGTCAGCCCCGGCACCGGAACAGCGAGCGGCTGGTACATCCGGGAAAACCAGCTCTTCTCCGTTGATATTAATTCGGGAGAAGTGGTTTTGGCGGGGAAGAAATCACGTTTCGATCCGGCCCTCGTCGCACTGTTTGAAGATGATATCTATATCGATGTCCGTCTGCTGGCAAAATGGTTCCCCGTCGATATCCGGTTTGACTTGCCCAACCTGCTGATCAAGATCAAATCCCGTGAACCCCTGCCGATTGAAGTTCGACTGAAACGGGACGAGAGGCGAAAATTAACACTCGCCCAGCGCAATCGGGAGGAAGTGAAATTTCCTGAAATCCCCCAACCTTATCAGATTATAAGCTGGCCCTCGTCGCATTCCAGTATGGAATTCTCCCTTCACAGCAGCGATACGGGGAATGTCCGGGGGTTTCGCCAGACGACGTTCTGGACCGCCGACGTCGGCAAATTGACCGCAGACCTTTTCCTCAATGCCGACGATCAGGCGATTATCCCGCAGGCCCGGTTGACCCTGGGCAAGAAGGACCAGAAAGGAGAATTGCTGGGGGCGGCAAAAGCGACTGAGTTTGCATTTGGCGACATTTCCACTCCCCAGTTTACATCAATCTCCAGTACCAGTCTGGGGCGTGGAGTTGAAATATCAAATTTCCCGCTGGACGACCCGACAGAATTCGACCGCATCACACTGGATGGTGATCTGCCTGCCGGATTTGAAGTCGAACTTTACCGGAACGAAGTGCTGCTTGATTTCCGGACCTCCAGAGCCGATGGCCGTTACATCTTTGAAGACGTGCCGCTATTGTTTGGCGTTAATGTATTACGTCTCTCGTTTTTTGGCCCGCAAGGTCAATCCCGCGACGAGATCCGCCAGATCAGGGTTGGCCCCGACCAGATAAAACCCGGCAAACACAGATACCGGTTTGCTGCCAATCAGCAGGAAACGCAAACCCTGATCGGCAAGATCGATAGCCCGTCAGATGAAGACGTACAGGGCAAGTTGCGGTTCTTCAGCGAATACCAGACCGGCATCACGCGCAACCTTTCGATTGCCGCCAAACTGGCCTCCATACCGATGACAGGTGGTCATAATTACTTTGCCTCCCTGAGTAGCCGAACCGCAATCGGAAACGTTTATGGCCGCTTTGATGTGATCCGCAACCTGAGCGAAGGGTGGGCCGTGACGACAGCCGCACAAACGGCGATTGGCGGGATCACCATGATTGCCCAGCATGATCGGTTGTATGATTTTGTCAGTGAAGTTTATGACGCCTCCGATGACCCTATCGAACATGACAGCAACGTCCGTCTTGAAGGTGTTCTCGACGTCGGCAGTGCAATCCGCGTTCCGTTCAGTCTGACCGGCGCACACGATCAATCGCGTTCCGGTGACACGACCACAAGCCTCAGCAATCGCCTGTCGACGGCAATCAGTTCGGCAACGATCTCCAATACATTGACACGCACACTGACCAAGGATGAAGAGACCGGCAAGACGGTGACAACGGACGGCACGTTTCTGGTCGGTGGGCAGTTAAAACAGGTGCGGTTACGCGGGCAGTTAAGTTATGGTGTCGAACCGACAATGGATCTGTCAACCAGTTCGCTGTCGGCGGACTGGAAACTGTCAAACGATTTCAGTGCGTCAGCCGGCATCAATATCGATTTATCGGAAGACGGGGCCACCACATTTACGACCGGCGTCAACTCGACCTATGAACTGGCCTCTGTCGGGATCAACGCCGACTATGATACGACCAACAACTTCAACGCGCGCCTGACACTGTCATTCTCTTCAGCCCGCGACCCGCGTGATAATTCACTGATCGTCAGCTCCAACAACCTGGCCGAATCAGGGGCACTTTCCGTCCGCGTCTTTCTTGATTCGAATACAAACGGTGTGTTTGATGACGAGGACACGCCGCTTGAAGGTGTGCGCTTCAATGCCGGGCAAACCAGTTTCAAGCAACGGACAAACAAACACGGGCTCGCCTATGTCAGTGGACTCAACACCTACAAGACGATCAATTTTTCTGTTGATAAGGGATCGCTTGAAGATCCCTTCTGGGTAGCCGTCCCCGAGGGTGTATCTGTCTCGCTGCGGCCGGGTGTGCCGGGGCGGGTTGATTTCCCGATCATCACCACCGGCGAAATCGACGGCACCATTTATAGACGTTCCGGCGAATGGGCGCGTGAGGTCCGTGATGTTGTCGTACAACTGGTCAACAAGGATGGCGAGGTTGTCAAACAGGTCCAGTCTTCATTTGATGGTTTCTACCTGATGGATTTCATAACGCCAGGCGAATACACGCTTCGCGTTAATCCCGATCAGCTCAAGCGCCTCAAAATCGCCAGGACTGAAGAGCACAAGGTAATAATCGAAGGCGATGGCACAATTCTCAACGGTGTCGATTTCATTCTTGAAGCCGACCGTCAGGAACGGACGTTCCGCCTGCGCCTGATCTCATACAAGACCCGTGAGGAAGGTTTGGCGGAATGGCAGCGCCTGAAAACGGATTTCCCGGAACAGTTCAAGGACCTGAAACCAATGATACAGCTGAATGATCAGGGTGGCGATGTCGGTGTGGTTTACGATCTTCATGCCGGACCGTTCAAGACACGGGACGATGCCAAGCGGCTGTGTATCACTGTACGCACCAAACGCGGTGAAATCTGGTGCAACCCGATGACCATACATGCCCGCTAAAACAAATCCCGAGCGAATAACGTCATTCGCGACGACGCATTTGTGGTTCGCATCAAAGAATTTCGCGGTTTTTCAGGTCTTCAATTTCGGCTGCGGAAAACCCGAATTCCTGCAGCACCTCATCGGTATGTTCACCCCGTTCCGGGGTCGGGATACCGGTCCGGGGTTTGTAGCGGCTCAGGTTGACCGCCTGGCCAACCAGATTCATGTCGCCGAGCTCGGGGTGTGTAACGGGGTGTTCCATCCCCAGATGCCTGACCTGCGGATCAGCGAACATCTCATCAATGGCATAGATCGGTCCGCAGGGCACACCGATACCTGATAACAGGTCGATCCACTCGGCAGAGGTGCGGGTTAACGTCACCGCCTCAATTGACGCATTGACCGCATCGCGGTTTTTCGAACGCAGCTCTCCTGTAGCAAAATCAGGATTGTCTTTCATGCCCGGTGCATCAAGGGCGTCACACAGCCTGATCCAGATGGCGTCCCCCGTGGCGGCGATATTGATGTAGCCGTCGCTGGTTTTGAACACACCGGTCGGAATACTGGTCGGATGATTGTTCCCGGCCTGCGGCGCGACCTCTCCCTTGACCAGCCAGCGCGCTGCCTGAAAATCCAGCATCGCAATCTGCGACTGCAACAACGATGTCTGCACCCATTGCCCTTGACCGGATTTTTCACGTTCCAGCAAGGCAACAAAAATGCCCATCGCGCAATACATGCCCGCCGTCAGGTCGGCAATGGGGATGCCCGCCCGCACCGGCCCCTGCCCCGGCAATCCGGTGACCGACATGACCCCGCCCATACCCTGGGCGATCTGGTCGAACCCCGGCCGACGCGCATAAGGTCCGTCCTGTCCGAAGCCCGAAATGCTGGCGAGAATAATTTTCGGATTAACCGCTTTCAGCGATTCGTAATCAATGCCAAGGCGGTCTTTAACGTCGGGGCGAAAATTTTCGACAACCACGTCCGCCTGTTTGACCATCCGCATCAGCGCGGCAATTCCGTCCGGGTCTTTCATGTTCAGCGTCATACCGCGCTTGTTGCGGTGAATGTTCTGGAAATCCGGACCGGACCGTGCCCCACCCATGCCCTTCGACGGGTCAATCGCTTCGGGGGCCTCAATCTTGATGACGTTGGCCCCCCAGTCAGCCAATTGGCGAACCGCCGTCGGACCGGACCGCACGCGGGTCAGGTCAAGCACGGTAAAATGAGAGAGCGGTCCCTGATAATCAGACATGGCAAAGTTCCCGAACAAGCAAAATGTATACAATCGGAGGAGCCTATCACGAGACCTTCACGCCGACAATTGGCCGGGCAGGCACATCACTGTGGATAATATAGTCTGGAATACCAAACTGAAGACCGTCTGCGGGCAAAAAAATACCGGGCCGCCAGTTCGGGGCCCGGTGAAGGAGAAAGTGTGAATATCAAGGATCAATATAGCGATCACCGTATGCGCTGACAGTGATGGAGGTCACATGGGGAGAATTAAAATTATCGCAGCGGTTTGACGGTGAGACGCCGCTCAGGCGGCTGCCCCGAATTCCTTACCGGCCAATTGCCCGCTGGCCACCAGATCTCTCGCCGCACTTAGTGCACCTTCATGAAACTTGTGGGCGTTCTCATTCATGATCGTGATGGCCTCCTCAAACGTATTGCTTTTGCGATACGGCCGGACCCCGGCAATGGCCTCAAGGTTGTCAGCGACACAGACAATGGCGGCTTCCAGGGGGATGTCATTTTCCTTTAACCCGGACGGATACCCCGACCCGTCCCGGTGTTCGTGATGATGCTTGACAATATTCATCACAACATCGCCGTATCCAACATCGGCGAGAATATCAAATCCAATTTCAGGGTGGCGTCTGACAAACGCCCATTCGTGCTCGTCCAGCTTGCCGGGTTTGGTCAGAATTTCAATTGGCACGGCAACCTTGCCGATATCGTGCATTCCCGCCCCAAGACCGATCAGTTCCACCATATCCCAGCCCAGCTGAAGGGTTTTTGAAATCTCCATGGAAATGAACGCCGTCCGGGACATGTGGTTTTGCGTATAGGGGTCGCGCTGCTCAATCGCACGTCCGAGCGCCGCCGAGGTCTTGCGGTACAGACTGGCTTCAAGGCGTTGGTGATTTTCAAGCGGAGTCCTGTCGATAAATTCGGCCAACCGGTATGTCTCACCATCTATAATGAACAGGCGCGGCGATACCATCACATCTTTCTCTGCACCGGATTTGCTAAGCAGACGCAAGGCATATCTTTCCGGCACATCCGATCCGAATTGCCAGCGCAACAGATCATGGTCTTCGGCAATCGACAGATCAAATGCGCTCATGCCATATAATTCATCCCGGTCGTAGCCGATCAGATCAATGAATTCATTATTTGCAGCGATGACCGCACCGTCCCGGGTGACGGCAAAGGCCCCCATAATGAAGGGCAGGCAATTCGCCACACACTCGATACCGCCGCAGTCAAATACATGCTTGAGAAATTTGTCAAATTCCTGATGAAAGCTGTGAATCAGATCGGTCATGCTTGAACCTCATTATTGCCTGACGCCGCCAACTTACTCTGATCGAGCAACATTTGCCCCTGCCAGACCGGGTTACCCCCCCCTGATTTCTCTATCGCAGCCTTCCTATTATTATTAAATTTTTTTCAACCATAACTTACTGACACCATGCTGTCTTGATAAATATTATAAATAGTTGTTTTTTAATTTATCAGATCAATTTTAAACGACATACACATTCACTCTGTCGATCAAACTGACCGCAGATTTCCCTGGCTCACCGGGCGAATAACCTGATCCGAATGCGATCGAGGTTTGCTTGCGCGCAGGCAAAAAAATACCGGGCCGCCAATTCGGGGCCCGGTGAAGGAGGGATTGTGAATATCAAGGATGAATATAGCTAACCCTCCACGTTCTGACAGTGACGGCGATCACAGAGCCCCGAATTTAATTGGAAAAGTCACGTGTCGGTGTCATTGGGGTTTTTCTGCGGTCTCGGGCCGCGGGCCGATACGGAAATAACCGGCTGCGGTAATCCGGCTGCGGGTGCGCAGGACGGGTGTGTTTTCCGACGTATTCTGTCGGCTTTCCCGAACAACAATATAGACCCCGCTGGCGATGATGACCCCGACCCCCATGAGTGTTTGCAGGTCTGCAGTTTCGCCGAAAAACAATGCCCCATAGGCCAGCGCCCAGAGAATTTGTGAATACTGCATTGGTGCAACCACAGCGGCTTCACCGGATTTATAGGCGGCGATCATGCAGACCATTGCCACAAATGCCAACACCGCCAATGCCGCTACGGCGCCAAGATCACCGACCTCCATCGGTTTGTAAAAAAACGGCATCAGCGCTCCCATGATCAGGAAATTCGCCAGCAAGGGAAACAGCAGCAGAACAACGTCACGTTCTTCGCGACCAATCCGGCGCACAATAATGGACGCCAGCGCTGAACAGAATGCGCCCGCGAGCGCCGCATAATGGCCGAGCGTCAAAGGCGTGGAATCAGGGCGCAACACGATCAGAACCCCGATCAGGCCGACTGCCACCGCGCCGCCACGATGCAGGCCAACCCGTTCGCCAAGCACCGGGATCGACAACAGGGTGATAATCAGCGGCACGGTAAAAAGCATGGCATAGGTCTGGGTCAGGGGCAGAACTGAAAATGCGTAAAAATTGCTGGCGGTGGAGATCACCAGCGCAAGGGTCCGGAGCGCTACCCACCACGGATGACGCGGGTGCAGGTTCGCCGCGCTCGGGTCACTGACCAGCTTGATGGAAACCAGCGGGAACCCGAACAGGACGGTGAAAAATACGATCTGAAACGGCGTATAGGTGGCACCCAGATATTTCACCAGCACGTCATGAGTGGCAAAAATACCGAAGGCCAGAAGACCCAGCAGCGCACCTTTGGTATTGGGATTCATAAACCAACCCGTCCCGGTTCCAGTTGACGATGCCGGATAAGATACAAACCCGGCGGACAGGGCAAGTGTCCCGGCCATGCTATTTTTACAGGCCTGCCTCACACCTGCCAAGCCCGCCCGGTTGGCGCACACTGCGAAAGCATCCCGCTGACCTCACGGCAAAAAAATACCGGGCCGCCAGTTAGGGACCCGGTGAAGGAGAGAGTGTGAATATCAAGGATGAATATAGGTAACCCTCCACATTCTGACAGTGACGGCGATCACATGTGGAACTAAAATTTTATAAGTGGTATCAGTTCCCGCTTTGTAGGCCGCAGGAATTACGCGGTCCGCTCAGCCAACCCGACGAGGTTTGTCCGTTGTCTGTATTCACAGCAAGATACGGGTGGCCCGTTTGGCCCTATCAAACTAGGTTTCGTCTGAATGAAGACGCGATCAAAGGAAACCAATATGGAAGATGCTAAAACAATGGACGGACAGGACTGGAGCCTGTTGATCTTGCTGTCGGTTCTCTGGGGGGGGGCCTATTTCTTTGCGGGCGTCGCTGTCAAGGAATTGCCGCCGCTAACTGTCGTGCTGGTCCGGGTATGTCTGGCGGCAATCGCCTTGTTGCCACTATTGTGGTATTTAGGTCATTCGTTGCCGAAATCCTTTTCCGGCTGGTTTCCCTACATCGGCATGGGCCTTTTGAATAATGTCCTTCCATTCGGGTTCATATTTGCCGGACAAACGCAGATTACTGTTGGCCTGTCCTCTATCATCAATGCCATGACACCGTTGTTCACCGTTATTGTCATGGCCAGTTTCAGGGAGGAACGCCTGACGGCCTACCGGATCATCGGCGTGCTTCTCGGCGTCACTGGTGTCGCTGTGTTGCGCGGATTTGATGGTCCTATAGACGGCAATCAGACGCTTGGAATAGGCTTGTGTCTGGCGGGCGCACTCAGTTACGGATTTGCCGCTCTTTGGGGACGCAGGTTCCTCGTTGGTGTTGCGCCTGTGAAGTCCGCGACATGCCAGTTAATTTGTTCAACCCTGATCATGGCCGTGGTGGTATCCATCATTGACCGGCCATGGACGCTCGCTCCACCAAGTCAGGATACGGTGCTGGCGCTGGTGGCGCTTGCCGTTTTTGGAACGGCGCTTTCCTACATTATCTTTTTCAGAATTCTGGTTCGCGCAGGTGCCAGCAACGTCATGCTGGTGACCCTGCTGATACCGGTCACCGCACTGGCCTTGGGTAATGTTTTTCTGGGCGAACCTATCCACGCGAAAGAAGTTATAGGTGCCATCATTATCGGTGCCGGGCTTTTATTCATCGATGGCCGTTTGATCAATCGTTTCATTGGCCTGTTCAGGTCGAACCGCAAAACCAGAGTGTAGCTGATATGCGGAATGCCAAACTCCAGTTCCCCGTCGCAATACTGTCAGTCATTTTACTGAATCTCTTGACTAATGCGCCAACCCTCGCCGATAGCACGTCGCCGCGCCTAGCCGCGTATTATGACCTGAAAATGCTGGTGTGTGGTCAGACGGCTTTTCAATGGAAGGGTGATGATCGCCCATTGCCGGTGGCGGACGATGTCATACAGGTCGGTGTCGGGCGAGACGCCAGCTATGTATTGACGACATCCGGCCACCTGCTGACCTGGAGCGAAAGTCCAGAGGAAAAAACGGAAATCCTTGATCGGGTTGCATGGTTTGTCGCCGGTCGTAGCGGGGTATTCGCGGCGCGCAAGGACAATACTTTTGATTATATTGCCCGTACTGAGCGTTTATTCGGCGCAAGCGAGATAACACCCCCGATAAAGATTGGCGCTTCAGTCATAGCTGCCAGTATTGGAGACAGCGCCGATTATTTCATAAAGGACAACAACACGCTTTTTGTCAAAGGCCGCGCTCATCGTGGGCAATATGGCGATGGAAAATTAAAATCTTCGACTTCGTTTATACCGGTAGCGAACAATGTCGTCGCCATCAAGGCCCACACGGGTCACGCTATTTTACTGACGCAGGATGGATCGGTTCTCGGCACCGGTGGAAATATTTATGGTCCCCTTGGACGACACGGCATTGGCGACAAAGCGATCTTGTGGGGTGAGGTGTTTACCAATGCTGTCGCAATCGCCACAGGGTCCAGCCACAGTCTGGCGTTACGCCCGGATAGGTCATTATGGCAGTGGGGACGTGATATCGGTCTGGAGCCAGAAAAGATTATGGACGGCGTGGCGGCGGCGGCCGCCGACCAGAGTAGCAGCCTGGCGCTCCTGAATGATAACTCGCTTTGGCAATGGCAGCGCGGCGAACAGCCAAAAAAACATTTTCAATGCCCATTAAATTGAATAATTCCTGAAAAGGGCTCATGTCTATTCAGTATATTTTTTGAAAAATATTGCTTTTTTTCCTATTTTAGTATATATTTCTGTTTCTGATTTGCCACCAAGGCTGTAAAGGTGGTTGCCTTTCGGGGCATGCATATTTGCCATTTTGAAGATTGATTTACTGACCGGTGTTATTGCTGGCGGTGAAATGTTTGATGCGGCGCTATCTGTCGGCTCGAACTATGCCTCATTTAAATTCCCAACATTTACCCCCACAGTGTTGGGGTTTTTAGGGACTGAAGTGGGGAATATGGGGGTTTTTGCATACCATATTATTTTTAAATTTTTAAGAATGGCTAAATTCCGGGCTTTTTAGTTCCGGTTTTTCGGACCTCCGCGAAAATGTGGGGGTTTGTGGGGGATTATGGGGGTAAATGACTGTAAGCCTTTGAAAAGGCTCAATTCCCTTTCCGCCATGTCCACGGCGGAACGACGGTCCATTTCCACATGCCGCGTTTGGCTTTGCGGGATCTGGATTCAAGTTGGTGGAAGTCGTCAGATGACCTGGGCGAGGCGAAGGCCCAGCCGGTATAGATCATCTGGCGGCTGAGATCGAAACCTTGCGGATCAAGACAACGGGCAATCATGATGCCGTCCGGGTCCGGTCCCAGAGGCTCGCAGGCAACACTTTTGACCCCGGCGGTCAGGTCCATCAGGCCGGTGGCGGCAATATGCCCGCAGTCATGCAGGCGCTTTGGCCCTTTGCACATCTGACCCATTTGCGGCGCATCAATGCCGTAAAGCCGGAACGTCTTTGTCCCGACGGTCAGGATGTCGCCTTCCAGCACGACGGGCTTTCCGACGACAGGTCTGCGCCCTTCGGCCATCAAACCGGACGATGAAAATGCCAGTCCGACCCCCAATACGAAATTTAAAATCCGGGTTCTGTTTTTCATACCTGCACCCTACCCCGGCAGGGCCGCCGGGTTAAGCACCTCGCGACCGGCTCACGGTGAATTGAAAGCACCTGACAAGTCGGTGCGGAGATTGTATAGGCATACGGTATCCGCACCTGCCAACCCCATGCCAATACAAGAGGCCATTATGAACAGCAGTGACACACGAACCGGCGCCGAACTTCTTGTCGATGCGCTTTCCGTCAATAATGTCGATATGGCCTTTGGTGTGCCGGGGGAAAGTTATCTGGCAGTGCTGGATGCGCTTTATGCGTCGAACGAGATCGACATGATTACCTGTCGTCAGGAAGGCGGGGCGGCGATGATGGCCGATGCCTACGGCAAGCTGACCGGACGCCCGGGGATCTGTTTTGTTACCCGTGCACCGGGCGCAACCAATGCCAGCGCCGGGGTGCATATCGCTTATCAGGACTCTACGCCGATGATCCTGTTCATCGGTCAGGTGGCGCGCTCAATGATGGACCGCGAAGCCTTTCAGGAAGTCGATTACCGGCGGATGTTTGGCGAGATGAGCAAATGGACGGCGCAGATTGATGATCCGGCGCGGATGCAGGAATATATCAGCCACGCCTTTCATGTCGCCATGTCCGGGCGTCCGGGACCGGTTGTATTGGCATTGCCGGAAGACATGCTGCGCGAACGCGCCAATCCGATGGAAATAGTGACCGCTGCGAAAATCGAAGCCCATCCGGGACCTGACGACATGGCCCGCTTCAGGGACCTGCTGGCCACTGCCGAACGACCGTTGGCGATTTTGGGTGGCAGCGGCTGGAACGAACAGGCCTGCACGGACTTCAGAAATTTTGCCGAAGCCAACCACCTGCCCGTCGCCTGCGCCTTTCGCTATCAGCATCTGTTCAACAACACGCACGATCTTTATGTCGGCGACGTCGGCATCGGCATCAACCCGGAACTCGGGCAACTGGTGGCGGACTCAGATATGATCCTTGCCCTCGGCCCACGGCTTGGTGAAATGACCACCGGCGGCTATTCGATGTTCGATATCCCGACACCCAAACAGAAGCTGGTTCATGTTCATTCCGGTGCCGAGGAACTTGGCCGGGTTTATCAGCCGACGCTGGCGATCAACGCCGGACCGGCGGCGTTTGCCAGGGTGCTCGCCGACATGGACGCCGTGCACAGCGCTTCTCAGGAACGCGCCGACAAGGCACGGTCGAGTTACCTGAAATGGACGGAACCCACCAACACGCCGGGTGACGTCAATCTGTCGGAGATCATGGTCTGGCTGCGCGACAACCTGCCGGCTGATTCAATCGTTACCAATGGCGCTGGCAACTACTCCGCCTGGCTACACCGGTTTTACCGGTATCGCGGGTTCGGAACCGGGCTGGCCCCGACCAGCGGCTCGATGGGCTACGGCACGCCCGCCGCCGTTGCCGCCAAGCGGGTTTACCCGGACCGCACCGTCGTCGCCTTTGCCGGTGACGGCTGTTACCTGATGCACGGGCAGGAGTTGGCAACCGCCGTTCAGTTTGATATTCGCCTCATAATTATCGTTGTTAACAACGGCATGTACGGCACCATTCGCATGCATCAGGAACGGGAGTATCCGGGCCGGGTTATGGCGACGGACCTGAAGAACCCGGACTTCGCTGCTCTCGCCAAAGCTTATGGAGCGCACGGCGAAACGGTCGAACGGACGGAAGATTTTGCCGATGCTTTCCGGCGTGCTGTCGAAGCCGGCAAACCGGCGCTGATCGAACTTCGCACCGACGCCGATGCGATCACGCCGTCAACGACCCTGAGCGCTATTCGTGAAGCGGCTCAGGCAAAGGCCTGAGCAAACTCGACCCTGATTTTGTCGAGTGTCTTCGCCAGTTCATCTGCTTCGTAGGGTCGCGGCGGATGCACGCCCCAGACCGGACCGGGCCAGGCATCATCACCTGTGAAGCGCCCGATCACATGGATATGAAGCTGCGGCACCATGTTGCCAAGCGCCGCGACATTGGTCTTGTCGGTTTCGAACAGACGTTCAACCCCTTCGGAAGCCCTGGACATTTCCAGCATCACTTGCGCCTGATCGGCAGTGTCCAGATTATGAATATCGCGGACATCGGCCACCCGGGGCACCAGTATCAACCACGGATAGCGGTTGTCATTGGTCAGCAATACGGATGACAACGGCCAGTCGAGAACGAACGCCGTGTCCTTTTCCAGTCTTTCATGTAAGACAAACATATAAACCTCAAATAGTGATACGCACATAAATGGCCGAAGCCGCACTAAAAGCAGAGATTTGGGTCAAAGCCCAGATCAGATTATGCGATCTGCAATCCGTACCCTGCGTCGTTGTGCGCAAGGGAGACCCGGACGCAGGCAGCATCCTGCTCAAACTCAACAGATTGAGTGAAGGTGTCGAAGTGTTCAGTCAGGTCCGCACCGCCGATGGGGTCCGGGCATGGATGCGCGCATCGGGCGACGAGCCGGTCGAGGAAAGCAAGGCTGACGACTACATCGCCAAGCAACTGAATTTTGATCCCGATATCTGGGTCCTCGAAATCGAGGACCCGGGATACCGGTATAGGATCGAAGGAAAGATTATCTAGCACAAACCCCGAGCGAATAACGCCATTCGCGACGACGAATTTGTGACCGGACTATATGCGTTACGCCGTGCGGTGAATCAGGTGATAGCCGAACTGGGTCTCGACGACATCGCTGATCGCATCTTCGTCAAGTTCGAACGCGGCCTTGTCGAATTCAGGAACCATCATACCCGGGCTGAAGGGTCCGAGGTCACCACCACTGCGACCGGACGGGCAGTCAGAATGTTCTTTGGCAAGGTCGGCAAATGATTCGCCGCCAGTGATTTTTTCCTTGATGTCGTTGATAGCGACAAGGGCATCTTCCTTGGATTTGCCATCGGTTGCCACCAGAATGTGGGAAGCCTGAATTTCGTCGGTCATGGTATCGGTGTCTCTCAAGTATATCGAAGTGGCCCGGTGCCCCTCGTTTTGGCGGTTAAACCAGCCGCCTCTCCAATACGCAAGCTGAAAAGAGGCGTCGTTAATTCCCGGTCCCGGAAAATTTCCACCATTCTGCGAATCATTCTGACGGGTTTCTTCGACGGCTTTCACATTAAGCCGCTTTTAACGGCTTCATGCTAACCCTATCGACCTGAGCCCGTTAAACCGCTAAAGCTTTGTAACAACTTATTTTTGTCTCGTGCCGGATGACGCTGGACGGGCCGAAACACCGGGATTTGTGAAAACCGGTATCACGACAGCCTCGCGGGAGTATAATTCGGAGCGTGGGATTTGAGCAGGGTCAGGATACAGATGTCATCTAGAGACTTCTTCACATGAAGCGCGTCTTTTTACTGATTTCAGCGTTGGTGCTGTTGGTTATAATTGGTGCTGCGGGCGCTGCATTTGTCATGTCTGACAGTGATCTCGAAGAAGCGCTCAAATCAGTGCCCGGAGCGGATGCGCATTCCGCCAAAGTTGTCGATGCCAAACACGGCATCTCATCCGGCATCGCCAACTGGTTTGATGACCAACTTTACTTTGTTAAATCCACATGGCGTGACGTTACGGGATACAAGCCCGGAAATCGCACACCTCGCGTGGTTATCGAACTGGAACCGGTTCGCGGTCAGATCAACAAATCGAAACCTCCCGCCACCCCCGCCACAACGCCGCCTGAGCCGACAGCTCCTGTGCCGATGAAATTGACACCACCGCCACCTGCGGTCCCAGTCTCTGAAGACGCGGATACGTCCGGGATGACGCCGGAGAAAATGGAGCCGGTAAAAGCAGAACCGGCCACAGTCCCTGAACTTGCTGATACTTCATCCACAGCAGCAGGCGAGGCCGCCGCCAAACAGGTTGCCCCGGAAAAAGCAGTCGAACCGAAACCCGAACCTGTCAAAAAGGTCGCCGAGGTCGCAGCCATGACCCCGAAGGCCAAACCCGCACCGCCCCCAGCCGCCCCCAAAACCGACGATGGCGCTACAGCTCACAAAAAGGGGTTGTCCTTTTACAAGGGCGTAGGTGAGGCCAAGAATTTCAAGACCGCCCGAAAATGGTTTGAAGAAGCGGCGAAAAAAGGACACGCCGCCGCCCAGTACAACCTCGGCATCATGTCCTATCTGGGACAGGGAACCGAGCAGGATTATTTGCGCGCATCGGAATGGTTTCGCATGGCCGCCGAGCAGGATCACGCCCTCGCCCAGTATAATCTCGGGTTCCTTTATTATGGCGGCAAGGGTGTTGAAAAAGACGACCTTCAAGCCTTCATGTGGATTGACCGCGCGGCGGGCCTGGGCGATGAAAAAGCGATCAAGGCCAGAGATACCCTGACAAAAATCCTGCCCAAGGAAATCTTCAAGAAAAAGTAGACGAAGCCGCCTTCACCTACATCATATAGAAAATTCCACGATTGCTTAACGCAATGTTTACCATAACTGGGTAATTTCCTCGCGTGTACCTGAGGGTCGATTCGACTCTGTTGACTGGGAAATTATGACGATGAATATGACGTTTCGGGCCACCGTTCTGGGTGCAGCGGGATTTGCGATACTAGGAATTTCAACGCCAGCACTGGCGACAGAATACATTTTCAATGGCGCGATCCTGACCACCATTCCGGGCCACGCGATCGAGATTATTGAAGTTGCCGGTGCCGAAGAAGCCGGCAAGGCGACGAAAGAACAACTCCGCCGGGCTGGCACGGAAATGGTCCCCGACGAAAACCTGAAAAAATCATCCGCCAGTCCGCAACCGATCAAGACGGCAACCGAGATCAAGAAACCGGAACCCCAACCTGTTCCGCAGCCGCAGACCGTCGTCCCTGAACAAGCTGCCCCCGAACCTGCCCCTGTCGTGGAGTCCGCACCTGAGCCAGCTCCAGCCGCAATGGAAAAACCAGCCGAGATGGCCCAGTTCATTTCCGGTCCTTATCTGCGGGTTGACGTTGGTTACGGATTTGCCACGGGTTCTGATGGCACGCAGTCGGCTGGCGGACTGACCAATGGCTCGGTTGATAACATGGCCCTGATTGGTGGCGGTATCGGATACCGCATCAATCAGAATTTCCGCAGTGACGTGACTTTCAGTTATCGCCCTGACGCTGAGGTATCGGCAACCACATCAGCAGGCAATACAACCGCGACCGAAGTCAACGGGCTCAGCCTGATGGTCAACGGATATTGGGATATCGCCAAGCTGGATATGTTCACGCCCTATGTCGGCGCCGGTATTGGTTACGCACGGCTCAGCACACCGACCCAAACCACAACTGGCGGCATCGCCAACGAAGGGGGGGCAACATCAGACAATCTTGCCTGGGCATTGATGCTTGGTGGAACGTATGAATTGAACAGTGAGGCCGCAGTTGACGTCGGTTACCGGTTCATCAATCTTGGTGAATTCAAACAGGCGACCAGCACGACTTATGATGATCTGATGGTTCATGAAGCACGAGCCGGGCTCCGCTATTCGTTCTGATTAACCATCGAGCGGAGGCGGTGAAGTTCAGTTTCCCGCCTCAAAATATAAAGCCCGCTCATCACCAGTATAGCCACACCGAGCATGGTCCAGCGATCCGGCAGATCGCCCCAGACAATATACCCCAACCCTGCCGCCCAGATGATACTTGAGTATTTGAACGGTGTGACCAGGGCAGCTTCGGCGTATCGGAAGGTTTCTATCAGCACATAGTGGGCTGTACCGATCAGCACGCCACCCAGGGCAAACAACCCGATATCCGTTGTTTTGACCGGCTGCCAGTCAGAAAACAGGACGCTCGACAGCCCGGCCAAAACCACAGCACTTGTGGTCAAGGTGAGGGTTGCCGCTGCAGTGTCCTGAAAGGCCAATCGTCGGGTCAGAATGTCACGAAGTGCGCCGGTAAAACTGGCACAGATTGGGAACAATGCGGCCCACTGAACCGCATCGCCTGTCGGTCGGATAATCACCAGTACACCCATAAATCCGACGAACACCGCCGCCCAGCGACGCCAGCCAACCTGCTCACCCAGCAACCAGGGAGCCAGCGCTGTCACAAACAGGGGACCGGCAAAACTGATGGCAATGGCATCGGCGATGGGCAGATAAAACAATCCGGTGACAAACAGGAACGTGCCACAGACGACAAGCCCGGCCCTTAACGCCTGCCCTTTTACATTGCTGATCCTGAGCGCATCCAAACCACCAGCCCGCCAGACAAAAAAGGCGATGGGGATGTAAACAAAAACACCCCTGAGACACATCAGCTGGCCAACCGGATAACTTCCGCTCAACCATTTCAATACGGTATCATTAGCCGTCAGTAACGCACTTCCAATCAGCATATAAAGAATGCCCCGAAAGGGTGCAGAGGACGACAGCAATGGATTTGGCGAAGACATAAAGGTATTGGCCTGACGGAAATGAGCAGTCTCGAACAGCAAGGAAACGTCAAATTGTATACAAAAACAAGCACCTTCCCATTTGGTTTGTCACACTACTACGTCGGACTTTAAAAAAATCGCTAAATACCCTCAGGAATCTGCCTGGACAAGAAAACCTGTTGCCCTTGGACGCATAACATATCACCCTTTCCTCAGGCATTAAAAAACGAGGCTCACATGACTGACGACGCGCTCAAGGAAATGGCTCTGGACTACCATCGTTACCCGGTTCCCGGGAAACTGGAAATCAGGGCAACCAAACCCCTTATGAACCAGCGCGATCTGGCGCTGGCTTATTCCCCCGGTGTCGCCGCCGCCTGCGAAGCCATTGAGCAAGACCCAAGTGAAGCCGCCAACATGACAGCCCGACAAAATCTCGTTGGCGTCATCACCAACGGGACGGCCGTACTTGGCCTTGGCAGCATCGGTGCGCTGGCATCCAAACCGGTAATGGAGGGCAAGGCCGTCCTGTTCAAGAAATTTGCCGGCATAAATGTGTTCGACATTGAACTGGACGAAATGGACCCCGACAAAATCGTCGACATAGTCTGCGCTCTTGAGCCGACTTTCGGGGCCATCAATCTGGAAGATATTAAGGCGCCGGAATGCTTTATCGTTGAGCAGAAATGCCGCGAACGTATGAACATTCCGGTCTTTCATGACGATCAGCACGGCACGGCGATCGTCGCCGGAGCCGCGATCCTTAATGGCATGCGTGTTGTTGGTAAAAATCTGGAAGATATCAAACTGGTTTCCACCGGTGGCGGTGCCGCCGGTATCGCGTGCCTCAACCTGTTGCTGAGCATGGGCGTAAAACGTGAAAACGTCACGCTGGTTGACCATATCGGTGTTATCTACAAAGGCCGCACGGAAGAAATGCACGCGCAAAAAGAAGCCTACGCACAGGATACCGACGGGCGCACGCTGGGTGATGTAATCGATGGTGCCGACGTATTTCTGGGATTGTCCGCACCCGGTATCCTGACCGAGGACATGGTTCGCAGAATGTCAGACAAACCGTTCATTCTGGCATTGGCAAACCCGGTCCCGGAAATCCTTCCGGAAGACGCCAAACGCGCAAACCCCAATGCTATTATCGCCACCGGACGGTCCGATTATCCCAATCAGGTCAACAACGTACTGTGTTTCCCGTTTATTTTCAGAGGCGCACTTGATGTCGGGGCGACGACCATCAATGAAGAAATGAAAATTGCCACGGTCAAGGCCATTGCCGATCTGGCAATGGCAGAAAGTTCGGAAATCGTTGCCAATGCCTACAAAGGCGAAGATCTGAACTTTGGTGCCGATTACCTGATCCCGAAACCCTTTGATCTCCGCCTGATTGTTGAAATCGCTCCCGCAGTCGCCAAGGCAGCCATGGATTCCGGCGTCGCCACCAAACCGATCGAGGACTTCGATGCGTATCGCGAACGCCTTGGGCGTTTTGTCTTCCGCTCGGGTATGTTGATGAAACCGGTGTTTGACCGCGCCCGGCAGATCCCCAAACGTCTGGTCTTTGCTGAAGGCGAAGACGAACGGGTGCTCAGGGCCGTTCAGGTCCTTGTTGATGATGGCCTTGCCAAACCGATCCTCGTCGGTCGACCTGATGTGATCGCCAACCGCGTGGAGAAACTGGGTTTGCGGATTTTGCAGGACAGGGATTTCAGCCTGACCAACCCGGAAAGCGACCCACGCTATGAGGATTACTGGCGCGGTTATCATGATGTCATGGAGCGTCGTGGGGTTTCGCCTGATCTGGCCAAAACGATTATCCGCACAAACACCACGGCCATCGCCGCGATGATGCTGCACCGGGGCGAAGCCGACGCCATGATTTGCGGCACTTACGGGCATTACCCATGGCACCTCAAGCATGTCATCGACATCATCGGACCCGCAGATGGCGTGCAGGATACATCGGCAATGAGCACGGTAATCATGAGCCGCGGCACATTCTTCCTGTGCGACACCCATGTTACCCATGATCCTTCCGTCGATGAGATCGTCGAGATGACGTTACTCAGTGCCGAAGCCGTAAGACGGTTCGGTGAAACACCGAAAGTTGCCCTTCTGTCACATTCAAATTTTGGCTCCAGAGAGACATCAACCGCAAAAAAAATGCGCGAAGCCACCAAACGGCTTCGCGCACTTGCCCCTGATCTGGAAGTCGAGGGTGAAATGCAAGCCGACGCAGCGCTGGATGAAACCATCCGCAAGAACGCATTTCCGAATTCATGCCTGAGCGGTCAGGCCAATCTGCTGATTTTCCCTAATGTCGAAGCAGCAAATACGGCTTTCAATCTGCTGATTTCGATTGGCGGGGGATTGCCGGTTGGGCCGATGCTGGTCGGTGGTGCCAAACCTGCGCATATCCTGACACCATCCGTAACGGCGCGGGGCATTGTCAACATGAGCGCATTGGCCGTCGTCGATGCCCAGTCAAGAGAGGGTAATGCGCCAAAACTGCTGTAAATTGAAACAAGGCGTGCTGGCGGAGAGGAAAATCCTGCCTGGTCTTCCTGCAGAACGGCCCAAAAAGCGAGCCCAGCTTAACTCACCTGATATGGCGTGTGACGAATGACCGACGCACCTCACGTGACGATTGTAGCGTCGCCGCCATTAACCATGTGGCCACCCGCTTAAACGGCGACAGCCAGAACTCAACAAAGATGCTAACTATTTGATAATGAGGCAGCTAATCAAGTTCATCAAAGTCCAGAATGGAAAAGTCCAGCGTCAGGTCTTCGGCCAGTCTGTTAACCACTCTGTAACCCGCATCGTAATAGTCTTCTCCTAGCCGAGTGGACACTTTCGGCTGATTTTCAAATTCCGAAGCCAGCAAGGCTTCAAAATTTTCTACGTGGTCGAAATTTACATGCATTGTACTCACTCCGGTTCATCTTCATTTGACCAGAAACCAAATTCGGTTCGTCAATCTGGCCTCAACAATATCAAAGCAATGTTCGTGCCAATTTCCGGCAAGCCACATTTCCAAACCAGTCCAACGCGTTTCAATCCCAGACCAACACCTGACCCAAATGATTACGCACATTTCGTCCACAAGATTTGTGCGGATATGCAAGATATAGTGGACAATGCTGGGAGAATCGGGCAAATATTGACTAAATATATGTGTGGTTTCCTGCCGCTAGTTCTATTAAGCTGCAGAAATTCGCGGTTTTGGGGTTTGAGCAAGGTAGAAAAGAGCCTATTCGAGGTGGGAAATTTAGTCCGCAACCTGGTAATATCGATCCTGGCGCTAACCGTCCTTGGATCGACATCTTTTGACGTGCGCAGTGAAACCCTGAAGGAATCACTTCAAACGCTCGTCAAAACCCATAAACGTGTCCTTGCGGCAACCGCCAACTACAATAAATCCAAGGAAGATGCAGAAGCGGCTTGGAAAGACTGGCACCCCAATGCGTCGGCGACAGCCAATATCGGTCGCGAATCCCGAAACAAACCTTCGGGTTCCGATAGCACAAGCCTGATACCGCGCAACCTTGAGTTCACCCTGACTCAGAAGGTCTGGGACTTTGGTGCCACGAACGCCGCCATCCGCAGTGCAAAACTTGCGTCGGACAAGTCCTTTCTTGAGTTATCTGGAACGATACAGGGGATTGTGCTGGAAGGTGTTCAGGCGCATTTGAATATTATACGCACCCATAAACTGCTGGAATTCGCTGAAAGTTCCGCCGCCAACATCAAACGTCAGGCCGAACTGGAAGACGCCCGCGTTCAACGCGGCTCCGGCCTGTCGACCGACGTCCTGCAGGCCAAGACCCAGTTGGCGGGGGCAGAATCACGGGTCATTCAGGCACGCGGCGCCTTGCGTAAAGCTCTAAACCGCTATCGCGCGGTGTTCGGGTATGTCCCTGACGACCCCGGAAAACTTGCCGAGCCTCGTCTGCCGCTGGAGTTGCTGCCAACTTCTGTCGGTGATGCCGTAAATGAAGCCCTGAAAGGCAATATCTCGCTTGCCAGTACGAGGATGGATTCTTTCATCGCCCGCGAAACGACCCGAAACACCCGGGCTTCGCAGTTTTTCCCGACAATTGAGGCGTCTGCCGAAGCGAACTACGTCGACGATAATGCCGGTACCGTCGGCACACAGGAAGAACGTCTGATCAAGCTGGAAGCAACCTATGATTTTAGTCTGGGTCTGACCGCAATTAATACGCTCCGCGCGGCAAAGCAGGACTATGTGTCTAGGGTCAACACCTATGCCGAAGCCAAACAGCTGGTTGCCGAACGCCTGCAAAATGCCTGGGATGATCTGGAAACCGCTCAAGCCAGCGCAGGGCTGAAGCATAATCAGGCCAACATTGCTGCTGAATTTCTTGAACTGGCGCGGCGCGAACGCCAGTTAGGGAACCGCTCACTGATTGATGTTCTGGCTGGAGAAACCGCACTGATCAATGCTTCCAGTGAAGCCGCTTCAGCCGATACGGATGTGGCAATCGCAATTTACACATTGCTGTCGACACTCGGCAAACTTGAAGCCGACGTTTTCGACTAAGCGTGCTTTCGGGAAGTGTTTTGGAAAAACTCAACCTGTGACGTCCGTCATAGCGGTTGCTACGCTGTTTTAACTATAATGGCCTAATACGATCAGGCCGGAAGCCTGAATAAGCCCGTTAACATCAGATTCGACGGTGGATTATGGTTAGAATGACAATTTTCGTATCAACAGTTCCGAAACCCTCCCCGAGCAAACACATGGGCAAGGGAATGGCGCAATGAATGCCGTAATCCCCCTTCCCAAAGAAATGCAGGGCACGCCGGATAGCAGTGATTTCCCCGAGACTTCAGACGTTGCCGATACCGGCATCGCTGTCGCCGTTCCTGGTGAAGCAATTACCGTTTCCGATGGCGCATGGTTTCTGCGTGCCGAATATGAGCGGGCCGGACCCGACCTGCATTTGACCGGCCCGGAAGGTCAGCAGCTCGTCATCCGGGATTATTTCAATCAGGTTCCGCCGCCGGACCTGATGACAGCCGATGGTGTCATCCTGAAAGGCAACGTTGCCACGCAACTGGCTGGACCGATCGCGCCAGCGCAGTTTGCCCAAGCCGCGCCGGGCAGTGCCAGTGAACCTATTGGCCGGGTCGAGACCGCCGCCGGGCAGGTTCAGGCGACACGTACCGACGGCACGCAGGTTACCCTTAATCAGGGCGACAATATTTTCGCCGGTGACATTCTTGAAACCGGGACTGACGGCACCGTCGGCATTGTCTTCGCCGACGAATCTACCTTCTCGCTGGGCGAAGATGGCCGCATGACGCTGGACGAAATGATTTATGATCCGGGAAGTCAGGAAGGATCGATGTCGGTCAACCTGCTTCAGGGGGCTTTCACCTTCGTTTCCGGCCAGATTGCCAAAACCGATGTCGACGCTATGAACATCATCACCCCGACCACCACCATCGGCATTCGCGGTACTGCGGGTGGCGGACATATCGACCTGGAAGGCGTTACCACCGCAGCTCTGCTGCCGGAAATTGGCTTTATTGGTGAGATGACACTTTTCAATGCTGCCGGATCGCAAACCATCAACCAGCCCGGACAGGCGATAAACATCGCCAGCGCCAACAGCCCGCCGTCTCCCCCCTTTATCCTGACACCACAACAGATGGGCCAGACATTTGGCTCAGCTCTGAGCGCCCTGCCCAATGCTGATGCATTCATCCAGAACGACATCATTCAAGGGGCCAACGAAGGTCGTCAACAGCAGGCAGAAGCCGAGCAGGCGGCCGCCGACGCCGAAGCGCAACAGGCGGAAGCGGAAACCAAAACTGCTGAAGCTGCAGCCGCTGCGGAAGCCGCACAAGCGGAAGCGGAAGCCGCGCAAGCTGCAGCAGAACTGGCCGCCGCCGCAGCGCAGGCCGATGGCGCAACGGAAGCCGAAATCGCCGCCGCCGAGGCGGCTGCCGAACTGGCCGCTGAAGCCAATGCTGCCGCCGCTGCTGCGGAAGCAGCTATCGCCGAAGCCGAAGCCGAGCTTGCCGCCGCAGTCGCTGAACTGGCTGTAGCGCAGGCATCCGTACTGGAGACCAGCGCAGGCGGTGCGGTTGCAGCAGCGGCTATTGAGGCCGGTATCGATGTGCCGGGTGTATCGGAAATCAACGATGCGCGTGCCGCAGTTCAGGAAGCCCAAGCTGCTGCAGCAGAGGCGCAAGCTGAGGCGGAAGTCGCGCAGGCGGAGGCGGAGGCACAGATTGCGGAAGCACAGGCTGCTGCTGAAGAAGCTCTAACCGAAGCCGAGGCTCTGGCCGCCGAAGCACAAGCAGTTGAGGCGGAAGCCCTGGCAGAGGCCGTGGCCAATGCCGAAGCCGAGTTTCAGGCCCAGATCGAAGCAGAAATTCAGGCCCAGATCGAGGCCCAGATCGAAGCAGAAATTCAGGCCCAGATCGAAGCTGA
>JAJFIJ010000195.1 GCA_021775105.1 Rhodospirillales bacterium
ACTGGTCGCCATCGCCGACGCCATGATGTTGACCAGATTATTGCCAAGCAACAGCGTGCCGATCATCTTTTCCTTGCTTCGGTGCAACCGGTTGACCGTTTCGGCACGCGTGTCACCGTTTTGTTCGGCCTGATGCATGTAGGGGCGCGATGCGGCCGTCAGGGCGGTTTCCGATCCCGAAAAGAACGCGGAAAGCAAAAGCAGGAAGAAAATGGCACTCAGGGTCAATAACACTTTGGTTCACTTATAAAAATAATCGTTGGGTAAAGTTTAGCGTAATCTGTAGGGTTTTATCAAAATCGGTCAAGAGCGCGTTCCAGTGTGACTTTAACGTCTGCCATACTAACCTCGCGGCTGACGAACGATTTTCCAATTCCACGGGCAAGAATAAAGGCAATTGAGCCAGCGTCGACTTTCTTGTCCTTGCTCATGTGGCTGATTAACTGATCCGCACTCCAGGAACTGTCGGCCAGTCCATCCAGCGATGTTTTCAGACCAACGGCCTCGAAGTGCGCCCTGATCCGACCGACTTCCCCCTGATCACACAGCCCTATGCGATTGGAAAGTTCGAACGCCATAACCATGCCGATCCCGATGGCTTCGCCATGCAGCAGCTTGTCACCATATCCGACCTCGGCTTCCAGTGCATGGCCGAAGGTATGCCCGAGATTAAGTAATGCACGCTGGCCGGTTTCGCGTTCGTCGGCAGATACAATACGAGCCTTGGCCTGACAGCTTTTGTGAACAGCGAACCCAAGCGCATCCGGATCACCATCCAGCAGGGCGGGGGCATTATTTTCACACCATGCAAAAAAGTCCGGATCATCGATAAGTCCGTATTTGACGACTTCAGCGTATCCGGCGAGCAACTGGCGGCGCGGCAGGGTGCCGAGCGCATCGGTGTCGGCCAGCACCAGACGCGGTTGATAGAATGCCCCAATCAGATTTTTGCCGTGGGCCGTATTGATCCCGGTCTTGCCGCCGACGGAGCTGTCGACCTGAGCCAGCAGACTGGTCGGAATTTGAATGAAGTCGATGCCGCGAAGCGTGATCGCCGCAGCAAACCCGGTTATGTCGCCGATGACGCCTCCCCCAAGGGCAACCAGCGTTGTTTTCCGTTCAATCCCGAGACCGAGAATTTCGCTAACCAGCGTATCCAGTTGCGTGAAATTTTTGCTCTGTTCACCCGCAGGCAAGATGATCGCCTGGCTTTTAATACCAGCCTGATCTAGAGAATCTGTAAGTGGTTCTAGCCAGACCGGAGCGACATTGTTATCGCTGACAATGATGACCCTTGGTTGGTGCAAAAGCGGCGAGATATACCGTGCCGCAGCGCGAATCAGGTCTTTACCAACCAGAATGTCGTAACTGCGTTCTCCAAGATCAAGAGACAGGGTGGTGGGTTCCGTCATGCCGACGCCTTTGCAAATTCTGTCAGGGCCTGAACAATCCGCTGAACGGTGATATCATGACCGTCCGGACCGGTATCGACAATAATGTTTGCCCTGGCATATACGGGATGGCGCTCATCGATCAGTGATTTGAGGATTTTGCGCGGGTTCCCCTGTTCCAGTAGTGGTCGCCCGCCACGTCGGCCGGTTCGTTCAACAAGTATGTCCAGATCCGCCCGCAGCCAGACGGTGACTGCACTTTCGTCAATGCGCTTGCGGGTTTCGGGGTGCATATAGGCGCCGCCACCGGTGGCGATAACACATCGCGGTTCCTGCAATAATCGCTCAATCACCCGTTCTTCAAGATCACGAAAGGCCTGTTCACCGTATAGCTCGAAGATATCTGCAATAGAGCAACCCGCAGCCTTGATGATTTCATCATCGGTGTCGACGAACTCCAGCCCAAGGGCATCGGCCAGTCGCCGACCTATTGAGGACTTTCCTGCGCCCATCAGGCCAATCATGACAATGGATTTATCGGAATCTGGGGATAGTATGGTGTTCATAAGCAACAAGGTCGCCGACAGGCGATACTTCTCCGACTTCGGTATTTTTTTTAAGTGCCTAAAAAATGTCATAGTCGGAACCTAACATAAAGGCAATTGGCTGTCTTGAAAGGGCAGACCAACTGACGAAAGCCAACAAGGATATGGCATGAAGAGTTTCTCGAAGGTGATACTGGTTCTGGTGCTGGCCGTGATTGTCGGTGGTGGTGTGTTTTTGGCGACATGGGAGATTCCGGCACCTGTCGCAAATGTTGAAAGAGTCCTCCCCGATGACCGATTCCCCCGTTAACTATATTTTGATCGCTGCTGCCGGGGCATTTTGCCTGATCACCGGTACGGAGATTGCATCTGCCCAGCAGAGCGGCAAACAGCCTGCTGCGCCGCAGACTGTATTGCCAGCCACGGCATCGCCCCAGACCGCGACGCCTCAATCGAAGATCAAGATGCCCGAGGCACCGGTGCCGGTGACGGTCACCTCCAAACCCCGGATGCTGAGCGCACCGAAGAAAATCGCCTCACCGACCAGGCTTCCGCGACCGGTGCCGAGAGCTGTGACGGGCGGCGGCGTTCAGGTCGACAGTCTGTCGGCTGTCAATGCCGACGAAGTGGGGGTCCTGGTGCCCAGTACCGGGGCGCTGGGCATTGATATGTGGGCAGGAACACCAGCCGCTCTGGTCACCAGACTGGTCCCCGAATTACCGGTTAATATACCGTCGCCGACTCTGCGCGATCTAATGCGACGATTGCTTTTAAGTCCGGCGCGGTCTCCTGAAGGATCAGATGAGGGACCGGGGCTTATTCCCAAGCGGATTGAGTTGCTGATGATGATCGGTGACCTTAAGGGCGCTTCCGATCTTTTGCGGGCATTGCCCGACGTCCAACGCAAACCCGAACTGGTGCGCCTGGAAGCGGATTTAAGCTTCCTTGCCTACGATAGCAAACGGGCTTGTGCGCTGGCGGAACGGGAAATGCCGCTTCGTCCAACATCATACTGGCAGAAAGCTTTCAATTTTTGCGAAATCATCAATGGCCGATCAGACAAAGCGTCACTTGGTATCTCCCTGATGCGCGAACTGGGCGAGGCAGATGAGGCCTATTTCCTGTTGGCAGAATCGCTGATCGCCAAGGAACCATTAATCCTTGACAGTTTGCCCAACCCGACTCCATTGCATTTTGCCATGGTGCGTGAGGCAAACACCGCGTTTCCGGCTGATATTCTGGGATCCAATATTCCTATTGTTTCGCGTGCCGTCGCCACCAGTTCTTTGGCGTCACAAGGATTGCGACTGGAAGCCGCCGAGCGGGCAGATGCGGCGGGCGCGTTGCCCAAAGCGACACTTCGCCAACTCTATGCCAGTGTCGAATTCAGTGAAGCCGACCGGGCTAATCCGCTGAGTCGGGCGGAGGTCGAATTTGGCCCGATGGTCCGCGCATTGTTGTATCATACGGCGCTCACCCAGACGGTACCAACAGCCAAGGCCGAAGCAAGTTCACGGGCGTTTGCGCTGGCCCGGGATGAAGGTCGTTATGCGTCAACCGTTCAGGTGTTCGAACCGGTTTTGCACCGAATACCACCATCGGCCGATCTAAAATGGTTTGCGCCAGAGGCAGTGCGGGCATTTCTGGTTATTGGCGATAATGCGCGCGCCGAAGCCTGGTATCAGATAATTCAATCCAGCGCCGGGCTTGATGAAGGTTCACGAAAAGCGCTGGGTCAGTTCAAACCGATTGCCTGGTTGTTCAAATTCGCCAACGAAAATACACCATCCGCGGAAATCATATCGGCTTGGTCAGAAGCCCACAAAGACGATCCGGAAGTCGCTGACAAGGCAGCCCTGATTTTCAATGTTCTGGAGGCACTTGGTTTTGAGGTGCCTGAAGAGGCATGGATTGATCATGTTCGTGCCGCACCACGGCTGGGCATGTCGCTGCCCAATCCGGGCCTGTGGCGACGTATTCTCGCGTTGGCAAATGGTGAGTCGGATGGTGGTGACAAGGTTGCCGGAAACGGCTCCTGGATGCCTGACCCGGCCTACAGCCTGTCTGCGTCAAGTGGTGGAAAGACCGGACTCAATCCGGTTGAAATCAGCAAAGTCGGCAGTAAAATTTCTTCTCAGGTCCTTTCCACTCCGCTGGATGCCCCCGGAACACACGGCGTTCGTGTTGGTGAAACGGTACTGTTGGCGCTGATTGCGATTGGTAACGCGGGACCAGCAAAGGTTGATCCGTTTGTCCTTCGCGAAGTGCTGAAAGCAATGAACCAGGCGGGTCTGAAGAAAGAAGCGCGGGCTCTTGCGCTTGATGCGGTTTTGGCGAGAGGTTTATGAAACGATCAGGACCTTCTGGTGGCGGGGCGGGCCGCAGTCCCGGACGCGGGTCGCGATATATCGAGAATTTTTTACATATGATGGCCGCCGAACAGGGGGCGGCCGCCAATACGCTCGAATCATACAGGCGCGATCTGGATGATTTCGCCGGATTTCTGGTAAATCGCAAGCGCAGCCCCGAAAACGCCAGTGCGACCCATATCCGGGCTTATATGAAAAGTCTCTCGGGTGCGGGAATGGCGTCCAGCACGGTGGCGCGCCGATTATCCGCTCTCAGGCGGTTTTTCGGGTTTCTGTATGCCGAACGGGTACGTGGCGATGATCCAACATCTTCAATCGACAGTCCCCGTCAGGGCCGCAGCTTGCCAAAGTATCTGAGCGAAGAAGAAGTCGACCAGCTTCTTGATGCGGCCTTGTCGCGCCCGGGTGCTGATGGTCTTCGTCTGGTTGCGCTGCTTGAAATTCTTTACGCCACCGGGCTTCGGGTTTCCGAACTGGTCGGGTTGCCGCTCGTGTCATTGTCCCGTGATCAGCGTTATCTGATTGTCAGGGGGAAGGGGCAGAAGGAGCGCATGGTGCCGTTAAGCGACCCGGCCCGCGACGCGATTGCCGATTATATAGAAGTGCGATCAGGTTTCATTCCCAAACGCCAGATATCGGGTAATCCGGAATCATGGATGTTTCCGTCTCGTGGCAAGAGTGGGCATCTGACGCGCGCCCGCTTCGGGCAATTGATGAAGGAACTTGCGATTGCTGCCGGGATTGATCGCCGTCGTGTTTCGCCCCACGTGCTGCGTCATTCGTTTGCCAGCCATCTACTGGCGCATGGTGCGGACCTCAGGTCATTACAGCAAATGTTGGGACACGCCGACATCTCGACAACACAGATCTACACACATGTCCTGGATGAACGCCTGAAAGCACTGGTCAACGACGCCCATCCACTGGCCGACGCCGAAGACCTGCTGTCCTGATATACCCCGAAGAAACGCCCGCGTTGACGTATTTTAGAAACTCAACGAGATATCGCGGTGGCTGGACAGACAGCTGGCTACTTCACTCGCCTGTTCAGATGTCAGACGCTCCTGTTGACGCAGACCAATACTTTCCCTGATATCGGAATCGTATTTTTGAAGTCCGGCAAGCACCGTAACCTTGGCTGCCTGACGCCATGCAACTTCTTTGGTCAAGATATTCAGCGCCTTGGTCAGTTCTTTTGCCGCTTTTTCAGGTTTCGGGTTATCCCCCTTGAGTGCGCGGCGCGCTTTTGACAGTTTCGACTTGATCGGACTGCTGCCTTTAACGGCGCTGAGTTCAGACGACACGGCCTTGATCTTTTCCATGGCTTGCGGCGAAGGTTCGCTGGCGATCACGGCCGCCAGTCCCTTGATTTTGTCTTCAAATGTTGCCAACGCATCGGCAGAGGCAATCAATTCCTGGACTTCGACAATAGGTTCATATGCATCATCAACAGTTCGGCGGTATTTGCGTCTGGCGTTGGATTCAGTTTGTTCAAGAGTGGTGTAGCGTTTGCGGGCATCCTCCCAGCCAACCGGAGTCTTGGTCAGAATCTGTTTTTGATGTTCCTTGAGTTCAGCCAGTTCAGCTTCGACTTCGTCAAGTTCTGACTTGTCTGCTGCGCCACCGCGTGAAAGACGGCGACTGGTCTTGGTCAGCTCTTTCATCTCCCGGGCTACTGTCGCCAGTTCGACCCGAATGGCCCGCATCTCTTCGTGCAGGGGACGATATTCCGGGATATAGGCAAACAAGGCACGTTCCGCTGTTTTGATTCTGGCGACCATATCAAAAGTCTTCTCGGCCGACTGTAACCCTTCACCCAGCGAGCTTTGATATTTGTCAGGCAACGCACTGAAATCCAGAGATTTGGCCGTGCTGATGCTGGCTTTCAACCGATCGGTTGAAAGGTCGTACTGATTAAACAAATACCCCTCGATACAGCGCTGAAGTTTCGGGTTCTGCGGCGGTGGAGCTGTTTCGGATGTCAGGTACACCTTGTTTGGCAGATAATTCACCAGCGGCGGGTACAGGCCGACAATGATCAATCCCAGCAATTGCAGCATGATAAACGGAACAACGCCCCGGTACATTTCAATGGTTTTGACCTGGGGAGGGGCAACGCCGCGCAGATAAAACAGGGCAAAGCCAAACGGCGGGGTCAGGAACGAGGTCTGCATATTGACGCCGATCATGACGCCCAGCCAAACGGCGGTTACGTTGGCCGATGGATCGGCCAGCAGAATCGGCGCAATGATTGGCACCACGACGACCGCGATCTCGATAAAGTCGAGGAAGAAGCCGAGCAGGAAAATCACCGACATAACGACGATAAACTTGGTCACGAACCCGCCGGGCATTCCGGTCAGGAAGTCGCGCACCAGCTCTTCGCCACCAAACGCACGGAACGCTGCGGTCAGCATTGCAGCACCCAGCAAGATAATGAAAACCAGAGAGGTCGTCTTCGCCGTCTCGATCATTACGCCTTCAAGGGTGTCGTCAATCTTGAACGCCCGCCAGCCACTCCAGGCGATCGCCACAAGCAAT
>JAJFIJ010000196.1 GCA_021775105.1 Rhodospirillales bacterium
TGGACAACCCCGGCCCCGACCCATTGCGTTACGCATGATGGAACGTCATTTGATCGGGTCGCAAGCGTTCGTGCCTTTGCAAAACCGGCCCTACCTTGTTGTCGTCGCGCCGTGCCAAGACTCGGTCACGCCCGACGACCTGAATGTTTTTCTGGCGCAAGGAAAACAAGGTGTGAACTACCATCGCGGTGTTTGGCATCATCCGTTGCTGGTGCTGGAGCCAGACAGTGATTTTCTAATCATCGATCGCGGTGCGTCGGACATGGACCTGGAAGAACACTGGTTTGCCGAAGACCAGACAACCTTCGAAATCGCCTGATCTTTATTTTGGCCGCAAATTCGTCATCACGAATGTAATTATTCGCTCGGGATTTGCGTACTATATTTTGGCCGCAAATTCGTCGTCACGAATGTAATCATTCGTCCGGCATTCCTGCCCTGATCCACCCCCCCAGTTGCTGGCGCTCTTCAGGGGTCATGCCCGTTTTGTTGGCAAGGGGCATCGCTTTCGAGAGCACGGATTGAGCAAGAATGCGCGTTGAGTTTTTGCGTACACTCTCAATATCATCAAACTTGAGCCCCCCCGGTGCCGCATCGAAATCCGGATCGATTGGTTTGGCTGCGTGGCACGCGCTGCACCTTGTCTGTATGATCGCCAGCGCTTGCGGTGCCGACACCACGTCTTCCGCCGCAACGTCTTCGCCAGAACGTATCGAAACCAGCAAAACCAAGGCAATCACCAGTAATCCAGCCACCGGCCATTGCCATATCAGGGCTTTGCCGCTGGCCCCGGTGTGAGCGGTGTTGAAGTAATGACGGACAATACCTCCAATCAGCAGGATCAGGGCGACAATCATCCATCCCTTTTCAGCACCAGTCAGCATGGGATAGTGGTTGGAGATCATCATCAACAGGACCGGCAAGGTCAGGTAATTGTTGTGGGTCGAGCGCTGCTTGGCCTGCATACCGAGCACCGGGTCCGGCGCGCGGCCGTTTTTCAGGTCATCAACAACAATCTTCTGATTGGGAATAATGATAAAAAACACATTCCCGGTCATCATTGTGCCAATCATCGCGCCAACATGCAGCATGGCGGCACGATCACTGAAGACCTGGGTGAGACCATAGGAAGACGCGACCACCAGAATAAAAACAAGCGTTGCCAGCACTGCTGTATTCCGCCCCAGCGGAGATTTGCAAATCAGGTCATAGACAATCCAGCCGCCAGCCAGAAACCCGAGGCTTCCAGCAACGGCCTGCCACGGTTGCAATGCCATCTTGTCGGTATCGACGAGAAAGCTTTCCGCGCCCCAGTAATACATGATCGCCAGCAGGAAAAACCCTGACAGCCAGGTGAAATAGGACTCATATTTGAACCAATGCAGTTCATTCGGCATCTGTTTCGGGGCTACCAGATATTTCTGGGCGTGATAGAAGCCACCGCCGTGCACGCTCCAGACTTCTCCATAAGCGCCTTCCGGCATGCCGTCACGCTGGCGCAGGCTCAGATCAAGCCAGATAAAATAGAACGATGAGCCGATCCACGCGATACCGGTGATGATGTGAACCCAGCGTACCAGCATGCTGGCCCAGTCCTGAACGGCGATTTCCATGAAAATGTCCCTGTTTGTCTATTGCTTGTGACAATTTATAACCGGATTGTACTTTTTTGAAAAACAGCATAATCTTTCTTCACTTTAAATAAATTTTTGATAATTAAATGAATTCTGACGACCTCAACCTGTTTGTCCGTGTTGCTGAGCTCGGCAGTCTTTCCGCAGCGGGGCGTGATTTGCGCCTGTCTCCGGCGGTTGTCAGTTCACGCATCCAGCGTCTTGAGAGCCAACTTGGGCTGCGGTTACTCAACCGCACAACGCGCCAGGTTAACGTGACACCCGACGGCGAGACGTTTTACGAGCATTGTCTGGAAATACTGAAAACCATTGAATCCGCGCAGGATGCCGTTTCCGCCCGGCGCAACAAACCTGCCGGGTCCTTGAAGGTATCCGCGCCGACAGCATTCGCCCGGCTTCATGTCGCGCCTCATATCCCGACATTTCTGAAACGGTTTCCGGAAATCCAGTTTCAGCTGATTGCCAGCGACCGGTTTACAAGTTTTATTGACGAGAAAGTCGACTTGGCGATCCGCATCGCCGAATTGAAAGATTCCAGCTTTATTGTCCGCCGGCTGGCCGACAACACCCGCGTACTGTGTGCATCACCTGCCTATCTGAGCGCCAATCCGGCGATTACCAAACCCGGCGATCTATCCACGCATAACTGTCTTTTGCTTCGATTCCCGGGCTCACAACAGTTCGAGTGGCTATTGCAGGGGCCGGACGGCGAAATATTGGCACCTACGGTTCAGGGCAATATGGATTCTGACAACGGAGAAATCTTGACCGAATGGTGTCTTCAGGGGCATGGCATTGCCTTGAAGTCAATCTGGGAGATTGGTCCTTTTCTGAGAGACCATCGACTGGTCGTTGTCCTGCCTGAATACAAACCGCAGGCTCACACCATTCACACCCTGTATCCTCACGCCCGGTTTCTGCCACCGCGTGTGCGTGCATTTATTGATTTCATGGTCGAAACCATTGGAGACCCGCCCTATTGGGAACGCCCGTAAACGAGTGGTTCAATTATTGATATCCAACCCATACTTCCGGCGCAGATTCTGATACGTTCCGTCGCTAAAAATTTCGCTGATTTTCAAATTGAGTAAATCTCGCACCTTTTTTGGCACATCTTTTGAGGTAATCAGCCAGATCTCGGATGTCAGCATTGATGCGCCAACCTTGATGGATTGTCCGGTCGTCTCGCGACCTGCCAGCCAGTACGCTTCATCAATCAGGGCAAACCATGATTTTATCCGGCCATAGTGCAACAATCTGAAATTCTGCTGGCTGTTTTCACCAAGCAACAGCGATTTGTCATCGAACCCGTTCTTGCGCAAAAATATCTCCAACCGGCTGTTTCGATAGACGCCGACAAGACCCTTTTCATGAGCTTGCGTAAACGTCTGAATGGGCTGGCCTTCAAGGCTGACAAAGGCAAAATTTAACTTCATCAACGGTCTCACCCAGGAAAACTGATCTTCGCGTTCGGCCAGGCGCACCATCTGCAACATGATTTTTCCGGGACCTTTGGTCAGTTCGCGATAGGAACGGGACCAGGGTAGTATCCTGGGCGTTGCGGAAACCTTGACGTCAGGCAATTTCCCGACCCGACGAGTGAGTTCCTGACCGATATCAAAAAGCAAACCCGTCGGATTGCCATTCCGCGCCATCACCAAAGGCGGAATTTCTGCCATGAGCACTTCTAGTGAATACGGCATATCCGATGCTGAATGGGCAGGTAAGGTCGTACCCAAGCATAGCGACATCGCCAAAATTGATGCAAAAAACTTTCCCAACCACATCGCAGTATCCCCAGTATGCGTCGTCGTGCTTTTGCCTCGCAGGCCTCACTTGGAAGACTGTATCCGGGAAGCCCGAAAGATAACAACACATTAACCGCATCCTATTTCCCAATCCGGGAGAATTTATCGATGGGAATTTGATGCAAATCACACATATTCGTTTTTTTGAATTTGTTGTTGTATTCCGGGTTTGATCTGGGCAACAATACTACATATAAAAACTGTGCAATTTGGGATCATTTTAAGATTGTAATTGGAACTACACCTTCAGGGAGGACAATAACGTGACTACCAGATCATTTGTCATTGGCTGTGCCACGGCATTCACATTCGCCGCCGTTGCAACGCCCAGCAAGGCCGATATGGCGTCGGGAGATGTCATGGCCAACACGTGCTATTCGTGTCATGGCACCAACGGAGTCAGCGCCGGAGCGATGCCGACCATATCAGGCAAGTCGCAGAAATTCATCGCCAAAAATATGAAGGATTTCCGCAGCGACAAACGCAAAGGCACCGTAATGAACCGTATCGCCAAGGGTTTCACCGAGGCTGAAATCGACGCCTTGTCCAAGATATTTGGCAAATAACGGGAGGGACGAACAATGACAAAATTTTCACGCAGAAACTTTACCAAACTGCTGGGAGCGGCTGGCGTAACGACACTCGCAGCTCCCTGGGTTTCAAAATCTGCTCATGCAGCATCAGCCCGGATTGTTGTAATCGGTGGCGGGTTTGGCGGTGCTACGGCAGCCAAATATGCTAGACGGTTCGACAGCTCCGTCTCGGTTACCATGATCGAGCCGTCGACACAGTTCTTCACCTGCCCGTTCTCCAACACGGTGATCGGCGGCATGAATTCCATGGATTTCATTGCCCAGGACTACAACGCGCTCAAGGCTATGGGGGTTGAGGTCATTCATGACTTTGCCACGCAGATTGATTCCGCCAAGAAGACCGTGCGGTTGGCCAAGGGTAATTCGGTCAGTTATGACCGCCTGATCGTCTCCCCGGGCATTGATTTCAAATGGGGCGCTGTCGAAGGGTTCTCAGAAAGCCTGGCACAGAAGATGCCGCATGCCTGGAAAGCCGGTCCGCAAACAATGCTGTTACGCAAACAGCTTGAAGCCATGCCGGACGGCGGGACATTTTTGATTTCACCTCCGCCCAATCCGTTCCGTTGCCCGCCGGGTCCAGGCGAAAGGATCAGTCTGGTCGCCAATTATTTCAAGACCCACAAGTCGAAATCGAAAATCATTGTTCTTGACCCCAAGAAAAAGTTCTCCAAACAGGGACTGTTTCTTGAAGGCTGGAAAAAACTGTATCCGGGCATGGTTGATTATTACAACATCGACAATGATGGCGTAGTCAGATCGGTTGATGCCGCAAATATGAGGCTGATAACGGATTTCGGCGAACACAAGGGTGACGTCGTCAATCTGATCCCGGCGCAGAAGGCCGGAAAGATCGCCCAGACATCAGGACTGGCCGACAAAACCGGTTGGTGTCCTGTCGATCAGCGAACGTTTGAATCCAGACTGATCAAGGACGTCCATGTAATCGGCGATTCATCGATGGCATCACCGATGCCAAAATCCGGGTTTGCTGCTTCCACCCAAGCCAAGGTTTGTGCCGCTGCAGTTGTCCAGCTCCTGAAAGGACAAGCACCGGGAACGCCGAAATTTGTCAACACCTGCTATTCACTTGTCGCGCCGGATTACGGCATTTCGGTCGCTATGGTTTATGGTTACGAAAACGACAAGATCATCAAAATCAAGGGATCTGGGGGACTGAGTCCTTCCGGTGCAGAAGCATCCTTCCGGGCACAGGAAGCCCGTTATGCGGAAGGCTGGTACGAAAGCATCGCCAAGGATATCTGGGGTTAAAGAAACCCCGAACCAAAAGCCCGGAAACCAACCGGTTTCCGGGCCATTTTTTGCCTGTACTATTTCAGCCGTTGATCAGCCCGCCCAGTTCACGCGCCGCTTTTGAATGGCGCACCATCAGATCAGATGGATCGACACCCGCAATTTCGCCTTTTTTAATCCGCCAGCTGCCCTCAATCATGACGTAATCCGCCCGATGGTGCCCACACAACACCAATGCGGCCAGCGGGTCGTGATGGCCGGAATGGCGAAGTTCATCAAGCTTGAAAAGCGCCAGATCAGCGCGCCGCCCGACCTCGATTTTACCGATATCGCGCCGCCCGATGCAATTGGCCGATCCTTCGGTGGCCCAGCGAAGGGCATCGGTGTGTGATACGTTTTTTGACCCGTAGCGCAACCGCTGGATCATCAGCATCTGACGCACTTCCTCAATCATATTCGAAGCGTCATTAGAGGCGGATCCATCAACGCCGACACCTACATTAATCCCCTTTTTATCCATATCGCACGCCGGACAGATACCTGAAGCCAGTGTCATATTGGAATGCGGGCAACTCGAGATACCGACTTTGGCTGTCGCCATCCGGTCCATTTCGTTATCCGTGAAATGAATACCATGAGCCAGCCAGACCTGCCCCTCCAGCCATCCACATTCCTCAATATAATCGAGCGGTCGGATACCAAGGGTTTCCATACAGAAGCTGTTTTCATCTTCGGTTTCGGCCAGATGGGTATGCAGAAGAACGCTACGATCCCGCGCCAGCTCGGCAGTACGAACCATAACGTCTGCGGTCACGGAAAAGGGGGAACAGGGGGCCAGGGCGATCTGGATGAAGGCTCCATCGTTGCCATCATGATAACAATCAATCAGGCGTTCACTATCGACCAGAATACGATCGGCATCCTGCACGACCTCTGCTGGTGGCAGGCCGCCATCTTTGACTGACAAATCCATGGAACCGCGCGTCAGGACGGCTCGGACACCGACCTTTCGGGCCGCCTCGATCTGAATATCAATGCCATTTTCAAGGCCACCCGGGAACACATAATGATGATCAGTTGACGTTGTACAGCCCGACAGCAACAACTCCGTCAACGCCAGTTCGGTGGCGACTGACAGCATTTCCGGAGTCAGGTTTGCCCACACCGGGTATAACGCTTTCAACCAGTCAAACAGCTCCAGATCAAGCGCCGGGCCATAGGCGCGGGTGAGTGTCTGGAAAAAATGATGATGGGTATTGATCAGGCCGGGAAGCACAACATGATGGGATGCATCGAAAACGTGCTCGACATCCGGCGCTTCGCCGGCGGCCACCAGTTCACTGATCACACCGTCCTTGACAACCACCCCCGCCGCCGCGTTTCCAGCGAATATGGCAAGCGGGTCTTTGATCCACAGCGAACCCATGACGTTCTCCAAAATTACCTGAACTAAACAAAAAACGGAGGAGCATCCGCCCCTCCGCTCTTCGCGTTCAGAACGTCCTTTATTTCGGTATGCTGCCGACAACGCCTTCGACGTAGAAGTTCATGCCCGCCAGCATACCATCATCAGCCGTTTGTCCGGCGGCAACGACAACCTTGCCGGACTGGTCCTTGATCGGTCCGGCGAACGGATGGATGGATCCATCAACGATACCTTTTTCAACAGACATCGCCAGATCGACAACATCCTTCGGCAATGCCTTGTTATAAGGTGCCATTTCTACCATTCCCGGTTTGATGCCGTCCCAGGTATCCGTCGATTTCCATGTTCCGTCCATGACCGCTTTGGTCCGGGCGATGTAATAGGGTGCCCAGTTATCGATAATCGCGGTCATGTGAATTTTCGGCCCAAAATTAGTCATGTCGGATGCCTGGCCGACCGCCCACACACCCCGTTTTTCAGCCACCTGAACAGGCGCCGGGGAATCCGTGTGCTGGAAGATGATATCCGCGCCCTGATCGATCAGGGTTTTGGCGGCATCCGCTTCCTTGCCCGGGTCAAACCACGAATTAACCCAGACCACCTTGACGGTGATTTTCGGATTAATCTTGCGCGCCGCCAGCGTGACGGCATTGATACCGCGGATCACTTCAGGGATCGGAAAGGATGCAACATAACCCAATACGTTGGACTTCGACAGTTTTCCGGCCAGATGCCCGACAACATAGCGGCCTTCATAGAAGCGCGCCGAATAGGTCGAGACGTTTTTTGCCCGTTTGAAGCCTGTCGCATGTTCGAATTTCACTTTCGGGAACCGCTTTGCCACCTTCAGGGTCGGGTTCATGTAACCAAAAGACGTGGTGAAAATCAGCTTGTGGCCACTCTTTGCCAACTTGGTAATGACCCGCTCCGCATCAGCGCCTTCCGGCACACTTTCAACGTAGGTCGTCTTGACCTTATCGCCAAACTCCTTGTCGACCGCCAACCGTGCCTGATTGTGCTCATAAGACCACCCATGATCGCCAACAGGGCCGACATAAATAAATCCGACCTTCAGTGGCTCAGCGGCTTGTGCCCCCGATGCCAGCAATAACACCGCGGTGCCACCGACAATGGCACCCCGGATCTTTTCGAACATTTTGTTTTTCAATAGTCATTCCTCCTAGTTTAAGAAACCGCACTGCACCGCCTAAGATGCAGCATAAAAACTTTTCCCGAGACTCCCAGGGGCGCTCAGGCGTTGACGTACACTTCCCCGCGAAATAAAAACCAGAACCATAATTGTCACCAAATAAGGCAACATTGAGAGCAGTTGTGATGGCACTGCCAGCCCAACTCCCTGAATATGAAGTTGAATGATGGTAATGCCGCCAAACAAATAGGCCCCGAAAAAGGCCCGCCACGGACGCCACGCGGCGAAAACTACCAATGCCAGCGCGATCCAGCCCCGTCCTGCCGTCATATTTTCAACCCACAGCGGCGTGTAGGCAAGCGACAGATAGGCCCCGCCAAGTCCCGCCATCGCACCACCAAACAGGATCGCGACAAAACGGATTCGGATAACCGAATAACCAATTGCGTGGGCAGCATCGTGACTTTCACCGACAGCGCGAAGGATTAGTCCGGCACGGGACTTTTTCAAAAACCATGCAATCGCAGCCGCCATGACAACGGACAGATACACCATGGCGTCCTGACCAAAAATGATATTGCCGATAATCGGGATATCCGAAAGGAAGGGAATATCCAGCTTTGGCAGGCCTGCGTATGTTTTCCCGACAAACCCATGTCCGACCAGAGCACTCAGCCCCAACCCGAATATTGTCAACGCCAGCCCTGTTGCGACTTGGTTGGACATCATGATCAGAACCAAAAATCCGAATATGATGGCGATTGCAGCACCAGACAGAGCGCCAACAACAATTGCCAGAATGGCACTATCCGTTGTCACGCCTGTAGCAAAAGCAGTTATCGCGCCAATGATCATCATGCCCTCAACACCGAGATTCAGAACGCCTGCCTTTTCCACAACCAGTTCACCTAGGGCGGCAAAGGCCAGTGGTGTCGCCGCCGTAATAATCGTCAGTGCGGCTGATACAACAATATCTGTTCCGTCCATAACCCCGCCCCTTCAAGTAAACCGCAAGCGATATTTGATCAGTACATCGCAACCCAGCAAAAAGAACAACAGCATGCCCTGAAATACGCCGGTAACCGCATTTGGCATGTTCATCTCGATCTGCGCGTTTTCACCACCCAGATAACTTAGCGCCATCAGCAGCCCGGCAAAGAAAATACCCACCGGATGTAACCGGCCGACAAACGCGACGATGATTGCCGTAAAACCGTAACCCGGCGAGATGACCGGGACGACCTGACCCAATGGACCGGCTACTTCAAAAATTCCGGCGATACCGGATGCAGCACCGGCAACCATAAACGACAGCCAGACCAGCTTTTTCTGATCAAACCCGGCAAAAGACGCCGCCCGCGGTGCCATACCGATTACCCTGATCTGGAAACCGATAATATGCCGGCCAAGAATAACCCAGGCTGTTGCGACCACGGCAATGGCTATCAGGAATCCTGCATGCAGACGAGTATCTTCAAGAATAACAGGCAGCAAAGCGGCATCATGAAACTGGCGGGATTCCGGGAAATTCATGCCATCCGGGTCTTTCATCACACCGTGGATCAGCATACTTAAAACCAGCAGAGCGATGTAGGTCAACATCAGGCTGGTGAGAATTTCGTTGGCATTGAATCGGGTTTTCAGAAACGCCGGGATCGCCGCCCAGGCCATACCGCCGAAAGCTGAAACAATCACCATCGCTGGCAACAGCAGCGGCGAATCGACCTCAAAATACGCAAGCGCCAGAGCCCCGCCAGCAAGAGCCCCGATAGTTAGTTGCCCTTCCGCCCCGATGTTCCAGACATTGGCACGAAATCCGAACGACAAACCGATACCGATAAGGATCAGCGGCGTTCCCTTTACGCCCAGTTCTGCCAATCCATCCAGTGACATTATTGGCGCGACAAAAAAGGTATGAAGGGCATCGAAGGGATTGTGTCCCATGATCTGAAACAATCCAAGACCGGCCAACATAGTCAGGGCCACGGCCAGCACCGGAGCTGCGTAAATCATTGGTTTGGAGATTTCCGTGCGGGCTTCAATTCTCATGATGCTGCCCTTTCAGACGTCTGATCGGTGTGATCAAGGCCGCCCATTAACAGGCCGATCTGTTCGACCGTGGTTTCCGACGCCAGGGTCGACCCCGACAATCTCCCTTCACAAATCACGGCAATCCGGTCGGATACGGCAAACAGTTCATCAAGATCCTGCGAAATGACCAGCACGGCTGTTCCCTTGGCGGCCAGATCCATCAATTCCTGATGAATGGCAGCTGCCGAACCGGCATCAACGCCCCAGGTCGGTTGCAGGACGATCAAAACACGAGGGTCCTGTTCGATCTCCCGGCCAACGATAAATTTTTGAAGATTACCGCCGGACAGGCTCGACGCATTGTGATCAACACCCGCTGTTTTCACATTGAACCGGTGGACGACCGAAACAGCGAAATCGACGGATTTATCGATCTTGATAAAACCGTTCTGCATCAATTCCTGACGACGCATAGCGCTCAAAAATCCGTTTTCCCATAGCGTCATGTCGGGGACGGCCCCATGGCCCAGACGTTCTTCGGGAACGAACCCCAAACCCAGATCGCGGCGCTCTCCCGGCCCCAATGCGCCGACCGGTTTATCCTCCATCACGATAACATCCGGCGTCTCCGACAAACCCTCTCCGCTCAGCATATCCATCAATTCCGTCTGACCATTTCCTGCCAGACCGGCGACACCAAAAATCTCTCCATCCCGCAAATCAAAGGAGATGTCCCTGAGCGGCACGCCAAACGGGTCTTCGGGTTGGGTGGACAGGTTGGAGACTCTGAACCGGACAGGACCCGGTTCATTCACAGAGCTTTTTTCAGGCAATGTCAGATCAGATCCCATCATCATTTCGGCCAGTGTGCGAGCCGTTTCCTTGGACGGGTCACAATCTGAAACAACCCGACCGAGGCGCAAAATTGTCGCTTTGTGACAGAGTCTCCTGATCTCATCCAGCCGATGAGAGATGTAAAGAATAGCCACACCTTCCGAGGAAAGTCGCTCCAGGGTCTCAAACAGTTTATCCGCCTCTTGCGGGGTCAGGACGGACGTCGGCTCATCCATGATCAGAAGTTTGGGACTTTGCAAAAGGCAGCGGACAATTTCAATGCGCTGTCGTTCGCCAACAGACAAAGAATGGACTTCGCGGTGCGGGTCCAGTGGCAAGCCGTAGGATTTGGAAACTTCAACAATCCGTTCATCCAGATCAGCACCGGCCAGTTCTTTGGGGATACCAAGCGAGATGTTTTCTGAAACCGTCAACGCTTCAAACAGTGAAAAATGCTGAAACACCATGCCAATACCAAGAGACCGGGCCGCCGATGGCGTTTCAACGCCAACCGGTTTGCCATTCCAGACCATCTCCCCGTTATCGGGTTTCAAGACGCCATAGATCATCTTGACCAGCGTGCTTTTGCCGGCACCATTCTCCCCCAACAGAGCATGGATTTCACCCGGCAGAACATCCAGATCTACATCATCGTTGGCCAGACAACCGGGAAATTCCTTCCGCAGTTTCCGAAGCGACAGTAACGGTTGCACCTCTACGTCTCCCCTGTTCCAGGCTTTTATCTGAGCCTGTCGATTGACGATCCTGATCAGTACTGGATCTTGTCTTCTTTTTTATCCCATTCTTCGAAGGCCAAAGTCGCTTCTGCGTCGACCAGATGGATCATCGGAATCTTGCGGTCCCCAATGTCCTTGGCTACTTCATCATATATTTCTGCGTCATCAAACCCAATCTTTGCCGCATCCCAACGGGTATTGGCATAGTAAACCTTGTCCAGACGCGCCCAGTATATGGACGCAAGGCACATCGGACAGGGTTCGCAACTTGTGTAAATGACCGCACCACTCAGGTTGAAATCGCCAATGTTGGCGCAGGCATTGCGAATCGCCACAACCTCGGCATGCGCCGTCGGATCATTGTCCGTCGTCACCTTGTTGAAGCCCGTACCAATGACTCCACCGTCCTTAACGATAACCGCGCCAAACGGGCCACCGAAGCCGGCAATCATTTTTTCCCGAGATACTTTTGCCGCTTCGGCCATGAATCTCGCATGCTGTTCAGGGTGATCGCACATTAAGCGTCTCTCTTCTTCTGATTGGTCTTCTTGCTTTTGCCCAAGGCGTTAATCTCAGCCGATCTCAACACCAGCATAATTTCCGAACATGCCGCCATGGCAATGACCCCCGGTTCCTTGCCACTGGGTCCAGCCGATCCGATAGGGCATGTGAGATGGGCTATCTCATCAGCATTGAATCCTTCTTTCGACAATCCGCTGCAGAAACGTGCGGCCTTGGTCGCACTGCCGATCAGTCCCAGATAGGAAAGGCCCGGCTTTCCCAACAGCATCTGGCAAAGCCTGTAATCCAATCCGTGGTTATGGGTCATGATCAGAACAGCATCCGCACCTTTCAGGTCTTTTGCATGAGAGGGCGGATTGTCGCGATGCGTAGTTATCACGTTACCGGCCGGCGGAATTTCCACCAAAGCTTCTTCGCGTTCATCAACCACTTCGAGACGGATCGGTAGCTGTGCGGCCATAACGGCAATGGCGCGGCCAACATGTCCGCCGCCGTAGAGCACAACAAGCGGGCGATTATCGACAAGCGGCAGAAGATAAATCCCGCCGGTTTCAGAGAGATTTTCCGGGATATCGCCAGCCATGACACGGGGGATGGCATCCGGTTCTAATACGGGAAACAGAATATAACCCTGAGTTTCCAAACCCCCGGCGTCAGCCAGCCACGCAACCGACGTACTGTCGATCGGCTCATACAGGGTTGTTATGGAGCCACCACAGCATTGCCCAAGGTCCGGGCCAAGTTGAAATTTCTGATCACACCTTCGCCAGTCCTTATATCCGGCCAACAGATCAAGAGCTTCGCCAATGGCCATGCGTTCCACTTCACCGCCGCCCAGCGTGCCCAGACATTTCTGTTCACTGACCAGCACCCAGGTTCCTTTTTCACGCGGTGTTGATCCCTGATGATCGGTAACAAAAACGATTACGCAACGCTCATCCCGCATTGCCAGATCATGTGCCACCCCGATCCAGTCGACGGGACCCGGTGCTTCCTTGTTGGAGATATAGGTCGATGTCGTCATGCCTGCACCCGTGCTTTCATTGCCTGTACGGCCATCAGAATACGTTCCGGCGTCGCCGGTGCATCAAGGTCGGGAACAACAGCATAGTCGCCAAGACTGGATATGGCATCGGAAATTGCGTGAAAGACGGAAATTGCCAGCATCAACGGAGGTTCGCCAACTGCCTTTGAGCGGTGAATGGTGTTTTCAACATTCGTACCCTTGTCCCAGATAGCAATATTGAAATGTTCCGGGCGATCACCGCAGGTCGGGATTTTATAAGTTGAAGGCGCATGGGTCATCAACCGGCCCTCATCGTTCCACCACAACTCTTCCGATGTCAACCAGCCCATACCCTGAACAAACCCGCCTTCAATCTGCCCGATATCGAGGGCCGGATTCAGTGATTTTCCGACATCGTGGATGATATCAACCGCCAGTACCCGGCTTTCTCCGGTCAGGGTATCAATGGCAACTTCCGACACCGCTGCACCATAGGCAAAATAAAAGAACGGACGGCCAGATGCCGTTTCGCGGTCATAATGGATTTTTGGTGTGCGATAGAAACCGGTGGCCGAAAGCTGCACCCGGCTGAGGTAAGCCTTGTTAACCAATTCATCGAACGTGAGCACATGATTGCCTGCATTGATCCGGTTGGGCAGGAATTTCACATCGCCATCGGCGCAGTCAAATTCCTGCGCCGCGAAAGCGATCAGGCGGCGCTTGATGGTTTGCGCCGCGGCCTGTGCCGCCATGCCGTTCATATCCGTGCCCGATGATGCCGCCGTCGCAGACGTATTGGGCACCTTGCCGGTATTGGTTGCCGATATCTTGATCCGCCCGACATCGACCTGAAATTCTTCGGCAACAATCTGGGCGACTTTCATGAACAGACCCTGACCCATTTCCGTGCCGCCATGATTCAGATGAATGCTGCCGTCCTTATAGATATGGATCAGCGCACCCGCCTGATTGAGAAATGTCGTGGTGAACGAAATACCGAACTTCACCGGCGTCAAGGCAAGGCCCTTTTTGATCACCGGATTACCCCTGTTAAAGTCCGCAATCTCCAGACGGCGACGCCGGTATCCTGATTTTTCTTCCAGCTCATCAACCAACTCATCAAGAACAAAATCTTCAACGGTCATGTGGAACGGTGTGATATTGCGCTCATCGATGCCATAAAAATTGAGTTTGCGAACGTCCAATGGATCCTTGCCGACGGCACGAGCAACGGCTTCGACCATGCGTTCGCCGATCATCATACCCTGCGGCCCGCCAAACCCGCGAAAGGCCGTATTTGATACCGTGTTAGTTTTCAGCCGCGCACAGGAAATCCGAACCGCATCCAGATAATAGGCATTGTCGAAATGAAACATTGCCCGGTCACTGATGGCGTCGGACAGGTCTTTTGAATACCCGCACCGCGTCGCCATATCGACATCTGCCGCCAGGATATGTCCCTCACCATCAAAACCGACATGCCAGTCACCGCGAATTTCATGACGTTTTCCGGTCATGATCATGTCGTCATCGCGATCAAGTCGGCATTTGACGGGACACCCGGTTTTTATTGCCGCAAGTGCTGCCAAAGCAGCCCATTGCGCGGGCTGACTTTCCTTACCGCCGAACGCGCCACCCATACGCCGGACTTCGACCGTCACCGAATGCGCTGGCAGGTCAAGAATGTTGGCAACGTTGTGCTGGACTTCAGAGGGGTGCTGGGTCGAAGAATGGAGATATATATCGCCGTCTTCCATAGGTATTGCCAGCGCCACCTGACCTTCCAGATAGAAATGGTCCTGTCCGCCAACGTCCATGTGCCCGGACAACGTATGGGGTGCTGCCGCCATCGCGGCCTTCACATCACCACGTTCCATTACATGGGTATCGCTGACATAACTGTTGTTCGCCAACGCATCATCGATACTGATGATCGGGGTTTCGGCCTCACCTTCGACAATACCCAGACGCGCTGCCACACGGGCCTGCTCATGGGTTTCGGCAACAACGGCAAATATCGGCTGGCCGGAATACTCAACTGCGCCATCGGCAAGTACCGGATCATCGCCGGAATGGGTCGGGCTGAAATCATTGTGACCGGGGATGTCAGATGCGGTCAGCACCGTGACAACACCGGGTGCCTGCCCAACCGCACTCAGATCAAGACGGGTAATTCTCCCACACACAAAATCAGCACTGCCCGGTGCCAGATGGAGCGTCCCGCGCGGTTCCAGAATATCATCAATATAGGTCGACCGCCCCCTAACGTGGTTGATCGCGCTATCGTGGCGCAGGCTTTCGGCGATACCGCCAGCGATGCGGTCTTTTGTACCCTGCATCTTATCCACGCCTGACCTCCAGCTGGCGGCGGCCCGCCAATTCCAGAGGCATTTCCGGATTCCGACTTTCAATGAAAACCCGCTCCAGAAGATTGCGCGCAACCAAACTGCGATAGCTTTGAGATGCCCGTGCATCGGTCATTGGGGTAAAATCCTGATCGAGAGCCAACTGGGCATTCGCAACGGTATTCGCATTCCAGTCCGCCCCCTTGAGAGCGGCTTCACATCCAGTTGCCCGCTTCGGCGTTGCGGCCATGCCACCGTAAGCGACCTTTGCTGAAATAATCTTGCCGGCTTCGATTTCCAGCTGGAATGCGCCCAGCACCGCCGAGATATCCTGATCAAACCGTTTGGCTATTTTGTAACAGCGAAACAAATTATCTGACTTGGGGATGCGAACACTGAACACAAACTCTCCGGCGCGCCGGTCCTGTTTGCCGTATTCGATGAAATAATCTTCAAGTGGTAATTCCCGTGTGCCGTCCGCACTCATCAGGACCAATATTGCCCCCAAAGCAATCAGCGCCGGCGGCATGTCACCAATGGGTGATCCGTTGGCAATATTCCCGCAGACTGTACCACTATTGCGAACCTGGGTTGATCCGATACGCCTGACCAGTTCGCCCAGACTGGCGGATAAACTGAAAAGGGAGTCTTCGGCTTCAGCGTAGGTCACGCCCGCGCCAATCTCGATATGCTCGTCCGTCTCAATGATTTCATTGATATCACGAACCGCGCCCAGCGAGACAACGGGATCGAGCCTGCGGCCATGTTTGGTTACCCAAAGCCCGACATCGGTTGCTCCGGCAACGATCGTCGCACCGGGATGATCAGCAAGTACATCACACAAATACCCGGAAGATGTCGGGGCGATAAACCGGCCTGTGGCGGTTTCGATGTCTAAAACCTTGTTATCTTCCGACCATCCCAGAAGTTGACCCCGCGACCGTTCCAGCGCATCGAGCCAATCCGTATTGACCGCAGTTGCCATCGCTTTTTTCGCTGCATCAATAATCGGCCCGTATCCGGTACAACGACAGAGATTACCGGCCAGCGCATTATCGATTTCATGACGGTCCGTGCCGCCGTTGTTCAACTGATGGGCAATCAGCGACATAACGATACCGGGCGTGCAGAACCCGCATTGCGCGCCATGCAGATCAACCAGGGCGGATTGAACCGGGTGCAACCCACCGATCCCGGCATGTTCGACTGTCAAAATCTGCTTTCCGTCCATGGCAGGTAGAAACAGGATGCAACCATTTACCGCGCGGTACGAGACTTCTCCATTGACGCATTCGCCAACGATTATCGAACACGCTCCGCAATCCCCTTCGGCACAGCCTTCCTTGGACCCTGTCAGGCCCGCCTCACCCCGAAGATATTGAAGAACGGTCTGATGAGTATCGCCAACAGACATTTCAACCGGTTCCCAGCCGAGAAGAAAACGGACGTTGTAGCGTGTTTTCTGACCGGCCATCTGATCTCAGCTTCCGCGATAGGTAGAATAGCTGTAGGGAGATACAAGCAGCGGCACGTGATAATTCTGACGCGCATCGAAAATTGAAAACCGCAACGGTATGGAGTCGAGGAACGGAGGGTCGGGGAGGTCAGCGCCCTTGGTCCTGAAATATTCACCAACCTCAAAGACAAGCTCATAGGTGCCGACCTGAACTGCGTCTCCTGCAAGCAACGCCTCATCGGTGCGGCCATCATGGTTGGTGATGCCATAGCCGATGCCTTCACGGATATCATCCTTGATTCTGTATAGCGTCCAGGAAATTCCTGCGGCCGGTTTCCCGGCAGCGGTATCCAGAACGTGGGTACTCAATCGGCCCAACGCGCGTCTCCTGCCCCTGTTTCGTAACCAATACACCGGTTCCTGATTGCGGCTTTGCCGTTCTTTATTCAGAAATCCTTGGGTAACTTATATATAGTGGCACGCCGCGCGCCTCCTATAGAAGAAAGGCCATTGGTAAACACTTTCAAATTAATTTTGATAATAACCGCCTATTCAATTAGGAAAATCAAATAATATATCTGTATTCTGG